>JBHAFM010000073.1:0-16116 GCA_041856175.1 Sediminibacterium sp. | reverse complement strand
TTTGAGTATGGCGTGGCACTTTCCAAAACAGCAGGCCGTGCTGCGCTAAGGATGGCTAATGCCGACTTGTTGCCGTTCGACTTTAAGAACCTGCATAAAACGGTCAGTGGTTATGTAACAGACCTGATTAGCATGACAGACCAGTTACGCGAAACAACTGCAACGGAAAATGACCTGATCAGAACCAACAGCTATGGCATAGCCAATGATCCAACAAAAAAGAACAAAGTACCGGCAGTTAAAACAGAAGTGCCTTACCTTGATTTTGCACCGTTACAAAACGCGTTGGTGGCACTTGATAAAAGTAGTAATACCTTATCAGAAGCATGGAGCAAATCCATTGCTGCAAACGGGCATGCAAAACTCAACAAAGCCCTGTACCAGGCGGAACAGCATTTGCTCAACGCAGGAGGATTACCAAGAAGGAGCTGGTATAAACACACTTTATATGCTCCGGGCTTTTACACTGGCTATGGGGTGAAAACCATGCCGGGTGTGCGTGAAGCAATAGAACAGCGTAACTGGAAAGAGGCACAGGAACAAATTGGCGAAGCAGCCACGGCAATTAAAAACTTGTCAGACTATTTAGATACTATTGTGAAGTAGTGAATGAAAAAAACCATTGTCATAGTAACCCTGCTTTTCGCTGCTGTACAACAACTCAATGCCCAGAAGAGCCTGGAGCTGTATGAAAAAAAGGAATTCATCAGCGGAAAAGACACCTTGCGCTACCGGATACTTTATCCGGAGGAGCATAAGGAAGGAAAAGTATACCCGCTTATTGTTTTCCTGCATGGTTCAGGAGAACGGGGGCGCAATAATGAAGCACAGCTGATGCACGGCGGAGAGTTTTTTGCACGAGAAGCCATCATGCGGCATTTTCCTGCTATTGTAATTTTTCCGCAATGTCCGCCAGACAGCACCTGGTCTCGTTTCAAAAGAAATAAAGACCAGCAGGGAAAGGAAAGCTTGGTGACATTGTCAGAGGAAATGCCGCCTGTTCCCCAACGATTAGTGAAAGAATTAATGGATAGCCTGTTGTATCATCATATAGTTGATGCAAAACGCATTTATATAGGAGGCCTTTCACTGGGTGGTTTTGGAACCTATGACATGCTCACCAGGTACCCGGATTATTTTGCAGCTGCTTTCTCCATCTGCGGCGCGAGCAATGTGCCTCTGATGCTGAAGAAAGCAAAAAAAATCCCTTTATGGATTTTTCATGGGGCATTAGACAACGTGGTACCGCCACAGTCCGACCGCGAATTATACAAAGCAATGATGACATCCGGCGCCAGGGAAGTGATCTATACTGAATATCCTAACCTGAACCACAATAGTTGGGATGCGGCATTTGCAGAGCCACGCTTATTACCATGGTTGTTCTCTAATAAAAAGAAACATAAAAGAAGTAAGTGAAAAACATCGGGTCTTTACTATTAGTGTCATCAGTCCTGCTGCTGGCATCCTGCGCCACACAACATAAAATGATAGCAGGCCGGGCAACTTCCATCAGCTCGCTCCGGTTGATAGATGTTTATGAGCTGCCGCATAATTTAATGTTTGAGCATACAACTGTAGGCGGACTTTCCGGAATAGACTATGACAGTACGCACCGGTTGTATTACCTGATCAGTGATGACCGTTCGGCACTGCAAGAGGCGCGCTATTATACTATGAAGTTATCCTTCACTGAAAAAAAGATAGACAGCATAGGTCTTATAGGTGTAACAACATTAAAGCAACAGAATGGAAAGCCTTACCCCAATTCAAAACAGGATCCGGCACACGCACCAGATCCGGAGGCGTTACGCTATAATCCGGTAAGAAATCAGATGATCTGGACCAGTGAAGGAGAAAGGATTGTCAAGGAAAAAGATACCATTTTGGAAAACCCTGCCATCACGATCATCAGGACAGATGGCACCTATTTGGATACTTTCCCTTTACCCAACAACCTGCAGATGCATGCGTCTGAAAATGGCCCAAGGCAAAACGGAGTGCTGGAAGGGTTAAGTTTTGCGGATTACTTTAAAACCATGTATATAAGCCTGGAGGAACCGCGTTATGAAGATGGCCCGCGCGCAGAAACAACACCGAATAATGCCTGGGTACGCGTATACAAATTTGATGTGGTCACGAAAAAAAATACGGCGCAATATGCCTATATGCTTGATCCGGTAGCGTACCCTGCCATAACAAAAGACGCTTTCAAAATAAACGGTATACCGGACATTTTATCCATAGGAGGTAATCAACTATTGGTCATGGAACGATCTTATTCTACCGGCCGGTTGGCTTGCACCATTAAAATATTTCTTGCTGATCTGAATGGTGCAGCAGATGTGTCAGGCATCCATTCGTTCAAAGAGCAACCACCTGTTCATCCCGTCAATAAAAAATTATTGCTCAACATGGATAGCCTGGGAATGTTTGTAGATAATGTAGAGGGCATGACTTTTGGCCCTGCCCTGCCTAATGGGCACAAAACCCTATTAATGGTTACCGATAATAACTTTTCTGCCCTGGAGAAAACACAGTTTTTTCTGTTTGAAGTGATGCCATAATTCCCACTGCAGTAAGACTTAACACGACTTTCACACGTATTTACACGGTTTTTATCATCCCGGCACGGGACTTGATTTTGTATTCAGGAGAATAGTTCCTGAACAAGTAAAGACGATGTTATGAAAAAGACAACATGGATGGCAGGGGGTTTGATGGTTATGGTAATCTTATCTGGTTGCGGCAGCACCGTTTATGTGCAAAAAGACAAGACTTTCGACCTGGGGAAAATAAAAACCTATTCCTGGACAAGTGCGGTAAAGAACAAAGGTGATGATGCCAATAAAGCAAAGATCAACGACCTTACCGACCGGAAGATACGGGAGAGCGTTGATAAGAACCTGGAAGCAAACGGATGGAAAGAAGTGAACCGGAATCCGGATGTATTCCTTGTGTACGATGTGGTCATAGAGAAAGAGGATAGAACGGTTACTACACCAGCTTATTCCTATCCGTTTACACGCTGGTACTATAATCCATGGGGCCGCAGGTGGGTACCGGTTTATTACCCGTCGCAGTTTATTGGTTATGACAGCAATGTAGAAACCATCAAGGAAGGAACACTTACACTTACCATGATGGACGCCAGTACCGATAAAACAATCTGGCAGGGCTGGACCACATCACAGGTGAATGGAAGAAGGCTGACCGACAGGGAAATCAACAGCAACGTAAAAGCCATTATCAAAAAATTGAATAAACAGGGCTGATATTATTTTTCGACCCGCTTCGTTCCCTGGTATAGTTCATATTCCAATAACCTGCAATCAATGGTGCTGGTATAAAACTCTATTCTGCGCTTTGCTTTGAGCCCTATTTTTTTGGCGAGATCGAGGTTGCCGGTAAAGACATAACCAAAATAACCACCGCATCGCTGCTTCATGAAATCGCCAATACGGGCATAGGTGCCAACAAGCTCGTCAATAGCGCCGAGTCTTTCGCCATACTCCGGGTTAACATACATAATACCTGGAACATCCTGCGGAACTTCAGTTGCAGCAAAATCACAGACAGTAAAGTCGATCAATCCGGCTACACCCGCCGCCAGTGCATTTTTCCTGGCATTTTCAACAGCACGGGGACTGAGATCGGTAGCAATAATGCGGAGTCCCGGTACTTTGATCACTTGTTTTTCCAGCAAAAGCCTTTCTTCCTGGTAAACATGGTCGTCATACCCCTTTATATGCATAAAAGCATAATTGCTCCTGAATAATCCAGGCCTTCTGTTGGTAGCTATGAGTGCTGCTTCAATGGCAACAGTCCCCGAACCGCACATAGGATTTACAAAGGGGGAAAGTCGGTCCCATCGGGTAGCATAGATCGTTGCAGCAGCCAATGCTTCGAGCATGGGAGCCAATCCGGGTATTTTACGGTACCCGTGCCTTGCCAGGGAATCGCCCGATGTATCAATAAAGACTTCTGCATCATCGTTTTTCCAGAATAAATGGATAACCGCCCCGGTTAATTCGGAACCGGTTGACGGACGCACACCTCTTTTCTCCCGCAGCCGGTCAACAATGGCATCTTTTACACGCAGGTTGGCAAAAAGGCTGTTCTTGATGGTGGGATTGTTCACATTACTGGTCACCGAAAAATAACCTGGTTCGGGCAAAATGATTTCCCAGGGGAAATTGAAAAGGGCATGATAAACAGCATCTGCATCGGCAGCCTGAAATTGTTTCAGGCTGTACAATACCTGGCTGGCACAACGGAGGTTCAGGTTCAGACGGATGCAATCGTTGACTGATCCCTGCAGCCTCACCCCGGTTACAAAGGTTTCTTCAATCATACAACCCAGGTCTTTTACTTCCTGTTCCAGGTACGGTACTAAGCGTTTATGGCAGGTAATGGTAACAGGGGCCTTGGTTGTGTATGGGTTCATAGCGGCAATATAAGATTCCCTCAGTAAATTCGTGTTTCTAATCGCGTATAGAAACTCATGCCTTTCAAATTACACGCTCCATATAAGCCAGCCGGGGATCAGCCGACAGCAATACAACAGCTCACAGAAGACATACAAAAAGGGGAACGTTTTCAAACGCTTTTAGGTGTAACGGGCAGTGGTAAAACATTTACTATGGCCAATGTGATCCAAAACCTGCAGCGGCCCACATTGGTGTTAACACATAACAAAACATTAGTGGCGCAGTTGTATGGAGAGTTCAAGCAGTTCTTTCCGGAAAATGCGGTGGGCTATTTTGTAAGTTATTACGATTACTATCAACCGGAAGCCTATATGCCGGTGAGCAATGTTTACATTGAAAAAGACCTGAGTATTAATGAAGAATTAGACAAGCTGCGCCTGCAGGCAACCTCACAACTGCTGAGCGGCCGCAGGGATATTATTGTGGTGGCAAGTGTGAGTTGTATTTATGGCATGGGCAACCCTACTGAATATGAGAATGGCATTATACGGATACACAAGGGACAGGTTATATCGCGACAGGGTTTCCTGCATAGTCTCGTAAACTCCTTATACAACAGAAGCCAGGGCGATTTTACAAGAGGCACATTCAGGGTAAAAGGAGACACTGTTGACATTAACCTGCCTTATGTGGATTTTGGCTACCGGATTACTTTTTTTGGCGATGAGATTGAAGAAATCGAAAGCATAGAAACCGCTACCAGTAAAAGAATAGGCCTGATGGAAAACGCCGCGATCTTCCCGGCTAATTTGTACCTCGCACCGAAAGACATGATCCAGCAGGTAATTCATGAGATACAAGACGAGATGATGGCACAGGTAGCGTACTTTAAAGAGATCGGCAAAACAGAAGAGGCACACCGGATCAAAGAACGGGTAGAATATGACCTGGAAATGATCCGTGAGCTGGGTTATTGCAATGGTATTGAAAACTACTCAAGGTTTTTTGACAGGCGTAAACCCGGCACCAGGCCTTTCTGCTTACTGGATTATTTTCCGAAGGACTTTTTATGTGTGATAGATGAAAGTCACCAGACCATTCCCCAGATTGCCGGCATGTACGGTGGCGACAGGAGCAGGAAATTGGTTTTGGTGGAATATGGTTTCCGCCTGCCCAGTGCTATTGATAACCGGCCGCTTAATTTTCATGAATTTGAAAGCCTGGTTAATCAGACTGTTTTTGTGAGTGCAACACCGGGCGATTATGAACTGGAAAGAACCGGTGGTGTGGTAATAGAACAGGTAGTAAGACCAACAGGATTATTGGACCCTCCTATTGAAGTACGGCCAAGTGTGAACCAGATAGATGATTTATTGGATGAAATTGATAAAAGGGTAAGAAAAGGCGACCGGGTATTAGTGACCACATTGACTAAGCGCATGGCGGAGGAAATGGATAAATACCTCGCCCGTATCAATATCAAATCAAAATATATCCATAGCGATGTAGATACCCTGGAGCGTGTGGAAATACTGCGCGACCTGCGTTTAGGCGTAATTGATGTATTGGTGGGCGTAAACCTGCTCCGCGAAGGACTTGACCTGCCCGAAGTATCGCTCGTTGCCATATTAGATGCCGACAAAGAAGGCTTCCTGCGTAATGAACGGTCGCTGACACAGACAGCGGGCCGCGCTGCACGGAATGTAGACGGACTGGTTATTTTCTATGCCGACAAAATGACCATGAGTATGCAACGTACGATTGACGAAACAAAAAGGCGAAGGGAAAAACAAATTGCCTATAACCAGCAGCACGGTATCATACCTGCAACAGTGATCAAAAGCAAGGAACAGGTCTTCGCACAAACATCAGTACTGGATATCAAAGGATATGATCCTTCAAACCCTTACGCATTGCAAACAGGTGAACCCTTAATACTAAAGGTTGCTGAAGAACAGGAAACCTATCAAACCATTCCACAAATGGAAAAAGCCATCTCCAGGACCAAAAAAGAAATGGAAAAAGCCGCCAGGGACCTGGATTTTATTGAGGCAGCAAGACTGCGTGATGAAATGTTCAGGCTGCAGAAAGAACTGGCTGCCATGCAAGGTTAAAATTACCCAAATTCACAGCCACAAAATTCTACGATCCTAGAATAATACTATATTAGCTGAACAAAATCATTGCTGAACCCAAAAGCAGGCCTGTAATGCAAAAGCATGTAATAAAGATCCTATTGTTTTTATCTGTCATCGGTTTTAGCGCTTGCGGCAAGGGAGGCGGCGGAACAACCACTCCCGCAGAAGAAAAACTGAATGTAAAACTGAATACAGATAATCCTGCCAAAGCATTATCAAGCAATCATACATTTACTGTTGAGGTGCTCAGTAAAATGCCTCCCTCCGGTGTTAAAGTAAATGTGAATGTAAAAAGAGAGGACAATAGCAGTGTTGTTTATTCAGTAGATTATACTGCAACAACAACTGTGAGTTCTGTTACTATTTCCGGCTTACCACCCGGACAGGTCTATTGTCTTGCCACCGTTACTGTTACATCGGTAACCAGTTCAACCAATACATGGAGTGGTAATTTCAGGGTTGTGTGGAAATAACCGCAACCTGTTTTTCGTAAATCCCCTGAGCAAACACAATTTTAAAGCGCGTCTCTGCGTTAGAGGCTTGCTATTTTTTAATATATAACAGACAGAAGATGAAAGTAAAAATTTACGTATTCGCAGTGTTGTCCTCCGTGGCATTATTTTCCTGTGTGAGTCAAAAAAAGTTAAGACAATCAGAGGCCAAGTATGGAGAACTGAGTGGTAATTATTTAGACATGCAAAGCAAATACAGGGCTTTGCAAGACGAGCTGAACAAAGCCAATAGTAAAAATGGTGAACTTTCTGCCCGCAAAACGGCATTGGAATCGCAGGTGAGCGATTTGAACAAACAGGTAGATTACCTGAAACAAAACAACAGTACCGTCCTGAATCAATTGAAGGATATGTCGGTTGTAACCGGGGCGCAGGCAGAAAGCATTAAAAAATCTTTGGAAAATATTGGTGCAAAAGATGACTATATCAGGGACCTGCAGGGATCTATTGCCCGTAAAGATTCGCTTACCATGGCATTGGTAATGAACCTGAAAGGAGCCATTGGCAATCTGGATGACAAGGATATCAATATCAAAGTAGACAAAGGCGTGGTATATGTTGATATCTCAGATAAGCTTTTATTCAAAAGCGCCAGCTACGAGGTAACAGACCGTGCTAAAGAAGTATTGGGCAAAGTGGCAAAAGTATTAAATGCACAGCCTGCCATAGAATTTATGGTGGAAGGACATACCGATTCCAACCCTATTCATAGCGGAGGAATAACAGATAACTGGGACCTCAGTGTTAAACGCGCCACAAGTGTGGTACGCATACTTCAAAATACTTATGGCTTAGATCCTAAACGCATGACGGCAGCAGGACGTGGTGAATACCTGCCGTTGGCTGACAATACAACAGCAGAGGGACGGGCAGCCAACCGCAGGACAAGGATCGTGATCCTCCCGCAATTAGACCAGTTTTTTAAATTACTGGAAAAAAAATAACCAACCTCTTTGCTGATGCAAACGAAAAACCCTGCTTCATGCAGGGTTTTTCGCTCTTACTAGATCAGTTTTGAATGCGAGATGTAATAGGTATCAGGACTATACATGAACAGGCAACTACCCTCTTTGATCGTTTCAATGATCTGTTTGTGCACATTTTGCGGAATGGCCGGGCAGCCCAGGCTGCGACCAATAAAGCCCTGGTGTTCCACCCTGTCTTCATCGGCATAAGCAGCGCTATGCATGACAATACCACGGGAAAGGGCTTTATCATTAATGCCGGATTCTTCACCCTCAAGACGGAGTGAATAGCCATGCTTGCCACTGTAAATAGAGCCGGTAACATAAAACCCAAGGCTGCTTTTAAAACTGTTGGGCTTGTTGGAGAATTTGGTAGCGACTTTTTTGCCGGAGTTTCTGCCGTGCGCTACATAAGTATTGAATAACAACTCTTCCGACTCCAGGTCAACCACAAATAATCTTTTTTTGCCGGAAGGCAGGCTGAAGTCAACAATAGAAAGCAGGTTTTCCTTGAGGATCTTACCTGTGTTCAAAAGCTGTTCATATCCTTTAACAGCATACTCAAAAGCTTCGCGGGAAAGCCCTAGTGAATCCAGATCCAGTTTGTCGTATAATGCTAACCTGGATTCTTTGGCAGATGGAGCAGGAACGATAACGGAAGCTTGTTTTGCAGGCGTTGGCGTATCACTGGTTGATTCCGCTGCCACAAAACTCATGCAGGCCAGGACTGAGACAGTTAAAATAATGGTTCCGAAATACCTGTTTGTTGATCTACCCATACAGAAAAGCGTTTTATTGAAGTAAACGATGATAAAATGTAAAGTTGTTGCTGAACAATGGGTATTTGGTGTAAAAGATCCCCGAAGGGACGGCAAAGGTAGGGCGCAGGGCAAAAAACCCGTTTTTCCGCCAAAAGCTTTAACAAGCCGTTGAGATATGACGATTATTAACAATAAAAATCCCGCCAAGGGAATGGCGGGATCGCAGTTGGTTGTTGGTTGTTAAACCGTTTATGATATAAAGGTTAAGACAGTCTTTTGTCGATTTCGCTGCAAAGCGCGGCAAAAATATCTTGGACTGTTCCTTCCCCCTTGATTTTCACCACTTTATCAAATCTTGCATAATAGTTGGCCACTGCCGATGTCTTATTATGGTATTCTATTATACGAGCCCTGATCACTGCTTCGTTGGTATCATCACTGCGGCCACTGGTCAGTCCCCGGTTCAATAAGCGGTGCACCAGTTCTTCTTCGCTCACTTCTAAGGCTAGTACGACGCCAATCTCAGTGTTTTTCAATTGTAATAATTTATCCAATGCCTCACTCTGGGCTTCGGTACGGGGAAAGCCATCAAATAGAAAGCCCCTGGCCTGCGGATTGGAATCCAGCGCCGAACTGATCATGCCGATCACCACTTCATCGGGCACTAATTGCCCTTTGTCCATAAATCGTTTGGCTTCTAAACCGAGTGGCGTTTCCCTGGCAATTTCACTGCGCAGCAGATCGCCGGTTGATAAATGTTTTAAACCATAAGTAGTAATCAATTGCTCACTTTGTGTCCCTTTTCCACTACCCGGAGGCCCAAACAGAATAATATTAAACATGTACAAACTAACCTTAAGTGAAGAACAAATATAAGACCTGTATTTTAAAAAACATTTAACACTCGTCTAAAACCTTTGAAAAGATTGAATTGCAGCATAAAACAAACGATTGTTTGTAAGGCAAAAGAAACCTTTCCAAACCAATCAACGTAACTTTAGTACACCAAATGATCGTCACATGAAATGGATGCTCACCCTGTTTCTTTCAACAGTATTATGGCAAGGCTGTTATTCGCAAAACAATCAAAAGAAATTAAATAGCATGGATACCCCGAAGAAAAATGATAACTCCGCTTATTCACGAACCGATAGCAACAAAGTGGTACTGAAAGATGAAGATTGGAAAAGAGTATTATCACCGGAAGTGTATTATATAGCAAGACAAAAGGGAACAGAAAGGCCATGGAGCAGTAAGTTTGAAAATTTTAAAGAAGCGGGCACCTATTATTGTGCAGCTTGCGGAAATGCGCTGTTTAAAAGCGATACCAAATTCGACAGCGGTTGCGGATGGCCAAGCTTTTATGAACCCATCAGCAAAACTTCCATCATTTACCTGCCCGATCATACCTTAGGCATGAACCGCACAGAAGTTGAATGCGGACGCTGTAAAGCACACCTGGGACATGTATTTGAAGATGGCCCGCCGCCAACAGGATTGCGTTATTGCATCAATGGTGTTGTGCTTGACTTTGAAAAAGCAAAAGAAGCGGAAAAAAAATACGAGGAGAAGAAGGGAAAGTCCTGATGAATCGGCTTCCGGGATAAGCTTAACACTTACTTTTACATCCCGAAGCATTCAAAAAGATTCATATGACCCAACCAACACTCAGCCGGCTGGCTGAAACCCTTATCGGAAGTGAGATTGTTAAATTAGGCAATGCCATCAGCGAACGTATCCGCAAGGGAGAAACCATCTACAATTTTACCATTGGTGATTTTGATCCTTCTATTTTCCCCATTCCGAAAGCATTGGAAGAGCTCATCATTGAGTCCTACCGTCAGCATCATACCAATTACCCCGCCGCAGAAGGTGTGCTGGACCTACGGATTGCTGTCAGCCGGTTTTTAAAAGAATGGGAAGGGCTTGATTATGCAGCGGATGAGATCCAGGTTGCCTCCGGCGGTCGGCCATTGATCTATACCATATTCAGGGCAATTGTTGACAAAGGCGATAAAGTGATTTATGGTGTTCCTTCCTGGAATAACAACCACTATACACATATGACCGATGCCGAGCATTGTGTCATAGACTGTAAGCCGGAAAATAATTTCATGCCAATTGCTGCAGACGTGAAAGCACATATCAAAGATGCAGCACTTATTTGTCTTTGTACGCCACAAAACCCTACCGGGACAACGCTGACCAAAAATGCGCTGGAAGAGATCTGCGACCTGATACTGGAAGAGAATAAACAGCGGGGCCCGGGACAAAAGAAATTATACCTGATGTTTGACCAGATGTACTGGACACTCACCTATGGCACCACGCAGCATTATAATCCCATTACGCTGCGGCCGGCGATGAAAGAATATACCGTTTTTGTTGACGGTATCTCCAAAGTGTTTGCCGCAACCGGTGTGCGTGTGGGTTGGTCAATGGGACCAGTAGCTGTGATTGCAAAAATGAAAGCTATCCTCAGCCATTTAGGTGCATGGGCACCCATGGCCGAACAGAAAGCTGTTGCCCAATACCTGTTACAAAAAGACGCCATCGCGGCATACCTTACTCATTTTAAAGCAGAAATGGAAGAAAGATTGAGAAGGATATACGCCGGATTTATTGCCTTAAAGGAAAAAGGATACCGTGTTGATTCCATATCTCCGCAGGCTGCCATCTATCTAACTGTTAAAATAGACCTTTCGGGCAAAACCACGGCTACAGGAAAGGTATTGGAAACGCAGGCTGATGTTACTTCTTATATATTGGGAGAAGCGAAACTGGCAGTAGTACCCTTCTCTGCATTTGGTGCAGGAAATAAAAGTCCCTGGTACCGGTTGAGTGTGGGCACTTGTAAAAAGGAAGAGATTGATGAAATGTTGCAAAAACTGGAAGCTGCGCTGGCTACATTAAAGTAACAACAGGGAACTAGTTTTTATTGCAGATAAACACAAAGGGCCTTCCTGCTTTGTCGCGGAGGGTCTTTTCTATCAGGTATGGTTTTTGAATGATCTTGTAACGGTTGATATCGATGACTTCATTGGCAAGACAGAAACTCTCCCATTGTTCTGCATGAGACAGTACAATATTAAGTTCAGCAACCTGGCGTTCCAATTCTTCCCGGCTCAGGTGTGCCTGGTTACTTAATACAAGGATATCTCTGTTCGCCTCTTTCATAATCAGTCCCTCAAAATTTACCTGTGACTGGGAGGGCAGCCACAAAATTTACTCTTCTTGTCTTTATTAAAAACACCGCAGGAAGCAGCCGCTAATGCTATCACTAACAACAAAACGATTATTTGGTTTATTTTTCGTTGCATAAACTGAACTCTAAATTACTACTTTACAGCTTAAATCAACTGAAAACGCATTATTTGGGAGGGAGTTTTAAGATACGAAAAGTGCTGGTAGCGCCGCTGGATTGGGGACTGGGGCATGCAACCCGCTGCATTCCGCTGATACAGTCCCTGATTAGCAATGGTTATGAAGTATTGATAGCTGCCGAAGGTGCGCAGCAAGCCTTGCTGCAGCAGGAGTTTCCGGCTGTTCATTTTCTGCCGCTGCAGGGCTACAGGGTTCAATACAGCCGGTTGGGATGGATGTTTCCGTTTACACTGCTGGCGCAAATGCCGCGATTGATACGTGTTGTTTGGCGGGAACACCATTGGCTGCAGCTGGTCATTGAACAATATGGCATAGACCTAGTGATCTCAGATAACCGTTATGGCCTTTATACGCAAAAAATTCCCTGCATTTTTATCACACACCAGCTTGCTATCAGGGTATCGTTTAAATGGCTTACTTATTTTATACAAAGAATAAACTACCAATATATCAACCGGTTCACTGCCTGCTGGGTGCCCGATGCTGCAGGGGAGAACAATCTCGCGGGAGCACTGTCGCATCCGCCAAAAATGCCCCTGATACGAGTCCGGTACATTGGTTTGCTGGCAAGGTTCCGCCAACAGGTTGTTGATCAGCGATACGATTGTTGCATTGTTTTATCCGGACCCGAACCACAACGGACAATATTGGAACAACAGGTACTGAAAGGGATCATAAAGCTGAATGGTCCTGTCTTATTAATAAGGGGAAAACCTGGCAGCGAAGAAGCATTGTCTTTGCCGGAGCATGTGATTGTTAAGAACCATCTTTCCACACAGGAATTGCAGGTAGCTTTCCTGCAAAGCGAATACATTGTCTGTAGAAGTGGTTATACTACTGTAATGGAACTATTGTCGCTGCAAAAAAAATCCATCCTTATTCCCACCCCCGGGCAGACAGAGCAGGAATACTTAGCAGTGCACCTGCAGCAGCAGCGCTGGTGCATGACAGTTCAGCAAGCGGCATTTGATCTTCCGGAACACCTGGCCCGGGCGGGATCTTTTGCATATGAAATGCCGCATATACAAGTGTTTGATCAAAATAATATAACAAACCTGTTGCAGGCGTCTCTTTAATTCGTGCCCGGCAATTACCTTTGGAATTCAGATGAACAGAAATACCAAAGCACATCTCTCGGTCCTGGGCGCCAATTTTATTTTCGGAACAAATTATGCGGTCGTTAAATATATTACCCCTGCATATATCCAGCCCTTTGCATTAAATGTGGTGCGTGTATTGGTCAGCATCACCTTGTTCTGGTCGCTGTACCTGATGAAACCATCCAAAGCGGGGATCAAAAAGAAAGATATAGGCAGGTTTGTTATTTGCGGACTGACCGGCGTAGCCATTAACCAGATCTTTTTTATCAAGGGGTTATCACTAACGACCTCTATTCATAGTGCACTGCTTTCCTTAGGTACACCCATCTTTATCACCATTATTGCTATCTGGCTGTTAAAAGAAGGGTTGAATGCAATGAAGACAGCCGGGTTGGTTTGCGGCATTGGCGGCGCTGTGATGCTGATAATGATCAAAGACAACAGCCATACCGGCAGTAACATGCTGCTTGGCGATCTCCTCATTCTCATCAATGCTATTTCATATGCTTTTTACTTAGTGTTAGTGCGGCCATTAATGGCCAGTTACCGGCCCACGCATGTGATGAGATGGGTATTTACCGTAGGAGCGCTGGCCATACTGCCATTTGGGTGGGATCAGTTTATACATACGGACTGGGCGGCCTTTCATGCTTCACACTGGGTGGCTTTATCATTTGTGGCCGTTGCAGCCACATTCCTGGCGTACCTGCTCAATGTGTATGGTATTTCGATTATTGGTGCATCGGCAACGGGCGCCTATATTTATACCCAGCCGGTTTTTGCGGCTATTGTCGCCATCATTTTCACCGGTGAAACATTTACCCTGACCAAAGGCATTGCTACCCTGCTGATATTTGCCGGTGTATACTTAGTGAATATGCCGTCATTCAAAACGCAAAATGAAGCCATCGGCCGTCAGCGTTTGGGGTAATCAAAAAACAGGAAGGATTTTTCAGCCCGCCTGAATGCTCTCCAGTCACTACCCTCCATCGTTACCGCAAACACCCCGCAGGTAGGCATATCATCAATACGCACTGTTGTTAGTTCATTTATGAATGCAGTAATGCCGGGATTATGTGAAAAGACAGCAGCAGTTACAACAGCATTGTCGATAGCAATGATGGTTTCAAAAAAAACAGGCGGTGCTGCATGATACAGTGCCGGGACCCGGATGATAGCGTTTTTTTTCAGGCCATAGGTCTCGGCAAAATAAGAAGCGGTGGTAAAAGCCCGGTTGGCAGGGCTGGATATGAACGCATCAATTGCAATTTTTTTGTCTAACAGTCTTTTTGCCATCATTGGCGCATCGTTGTGCCCCCTTTCATTTAAAGGCCGGTCGAAATCGTTCAGTAAAACATTGCCCCAGCTACTTTTGGCGTGCCTTATTACTAAAAGGGTTTTCATGAACATAAAATTACAATTATGTTTTGGTCTGATTAATTTGCAGCCTGTAATTTGAGAAAAAGCTGCAAATTGGTACCTTCCGGACCAACGGAACAGAAAATATAAATGATTTTACAATGAAAGTGAAGCTGCAAGAACTGTCTGAGCAATTAGAAGGAGCACTATATACCGATACCACCATGCGTACCCTGTATGCAACAGATCCATCGGCCTACCGGGAAATGCCGCTGGCGGTTGCTATTCCCAAATCAAAAGAAGACCTGAAGAAACTGATCGCTTTTGCCAACAGGGAAAAAACTTCACTCATTCCAAGAACGGCAGGCACCTCTTTGGCCGGACAGGTAGTAGGTAACGGTATCATTGTTGACGTGTCGAAACATTTTACTGAAATAATAGCATTAGATACTGCTCAACACTGGGTACGTGTGCAACCCGGTGTGGTTCGGGATGAATTGAATATGTTCCTGAAACCGCATGGCTTATTATTTGGCCCTGAAACCTCAACCGCCAACCGCGCCATGATCGGCGGTATGGTTGGTAATAATTCCTGCGGCTCCAACTCTGTTGTGTACAGGAGTACAAGAGAACATTTATTGGAAGTAAAGGCTTTATTGAGTGATGGTTCAGAAGCAGTATTCAATGCCTTATCTATTGATTCCTTTCATGAAAAATGTGAACTGGATAACCTGGAAGGTGCCATCTATAAAAAAATCCGCAGCCTCTTAAGCAACTATGATAACCAGGTGGAGATCAGGAAAGAATTTCCCAAGAAAACAGTGGAAAGAAGAAATACCGGTTATGCTGTTGATCTTTTAGTGGATACCGCTCCCTTTACGGCAGGCGGGGAAGACTTCAACTTCTGCAAACTGATGGCGGGTTCGGAAGGGACACTTGCGTTTATTACAGAAGTAAAATTAAATGTTGTACCGCTGCCTCCGAAAGAAACAGGATTGCTATGTGTTCATTTTAATTCGATAGATGAATCATTACATGCCAACCTCATTGGACTTAAATACCGGCCAAGCGCCAGTGAATTGATTGATCACTATATACTGGAATGCACCAAGGACAATATCGAACAAAGTAAAAACCGCTTTTTTGTACAGGGAGACCCGGGTGCTATCCTCGTTATTGAATTTACGAGGTCTACGCGCGAAGAGATACTGGAAATAACGAAAGCAGTAGAAACCGAAATGCGAGCAGCAGGATTGGGCTACCATTTCCCTGTCCTGTTTGGAGAAGACACGAAGAAAATATGGACACTCCGGAAAGCAGGACTGGGCCTCCTTGGTAATTTGCCCGGCGATGATAAAGCCGTTCCGGTTATTGAAGACACAGCTGTTGATGTGGATGACCTGCCTGCTTACATCCGCGATTTTAATGAAATATTGAAAAAGCATGGTTTGTTTTCGGTGCATTATG
>JBHAFM010000072.1:0-3943 GCA_041856175.1 Sediminibacterium sp. | reverse complement strand
TCCTTTGCCAGATCACCGGCTTTACTGCATGCAGCCTGCAACCCAATAGCGGTGCACAGGGTGAGTATGCAGGATTGTTAACCATCCGTGCTTACCATGCTGCCCGCACAGAAGCCCACCGTAATGTAGTACTGATCCCTATCAGTGCGCACGGTACCAATCCTGCAAGTGCCGTGATGGCGGGTTTTAAAGTAGTGGTAGTTAAATGCGATGATGCCGGAAATATTGATGTAGCCGATCTGAAAGCAAAAGCAGAACAATATACAAATACCCTTGGTGCGTTGATGGTTACCTACCCCTCTACCCATGGTGTGTTTGAAGAAACCATTAAAGATATCTGCCAGGTCATTCATGACAATGGCGGTTTGGTTTATATGGATGGGGCAAATATGAATGCGCAGGTTGGACTCACCAGTCCTGGTACCATCGGCGCCGATGTTTGCCACCTCAACCTCCACAAAACATTTGCTATTCCACATGGCGGCGGCGGCCCGGGCATGGGCCCTATTTGCGTAAACGACAAACTTGCACCGTATTTACCCGGCCATACTGTATTGGGAAATAGCTATCATGCTGTCAGCGCAGCACAATATGGATCAGCAAGTATTCTGCTGATCAGCTATGCTTACATTAAAATGTTAGGTGCAGATGGGGTACGCATGGCAACAGAAAATGCCATCCTGAATGCTAATTATATGAAAGCCAGGTTAGAAAAATACTATAAGATACTGTACACCGGAACAAACGGCACTTGTGCACATGAGTTTATTGTTGACCTGCGTCCTTTTAAACAAAGCGTGGGCATTGAAGCGGAGGACGTGGCCAAACGGTTGATCGATTACGGCTTCCATGCACCTACTTTGAGTTTCCCTGTTCCTGGTACGATCATGGTGGAACCAACAGAAAGTGAGGATAAGCCGGAACTAGACCGTTTCTGCGACGCCCTGATTTCTATCTATGAAGAGATCAAAGCGATAGAAGAAGGAAAGTTAGATAAGTCTGATAATCCATTAAAGCATGCGCCGCATACACAGGCTGTCGTTTGCGCAGATGAGTGGAGCCACCATTACACCCGTCAGGAAGCGGCTTTTCCACTGTACTATGTTACCCAGAACAAATTCTGGCCAAGTGTTGCAAGGGTAAACAATACGCATGGCGACCGTAACCTGATTTGTACCTGTGAGCCAACGTCGGCTTATGCTGAACAGTAATTTTTGCAAGCAGTGGGTCGTGATTGTGTCAAACTACCACATACTTACTGCTCACTGCTTTTTGCTTCCAGCAAAGCAATAAGCTTGTCCTTGTCGGCAAGTGTAGTTTGCAGTTGCGCTATCTGCGTTTTCAATAGTTCAATGATCACGTCTTTTGAGCTGAAATAGGCTTGCTGCTCCTCGTTAAGTTCAAAATCAAGCTGAGCATCGGGGTTTAATGTGGGATCAATAAGCATAGGCCCTTTACCTGTCACAAGCCAGATCAGGCTCAATTCAGGATAATTTTCTTTGATCCTTTCCAGTATATCAGATCCTATACTGCCCTTTCCTTTCAGCTGTTTGCCAAGGTATCCGTTGGATACACCACAAGCACGTTCCACAGCATAAGCAGAAAGTTCTTTTTGCTTCATGTATTCGTATAATCTTTCTACAATTTTCACTGTGGATAAATTTAATAGAAAAAAGTTGATCAAAAATGCTAAAGTTATTAGCAAATTAGTTATTATTGCATTCTGTTCCGGTCTTACGAAGTAAATCAATCTGCACGATACCAACAACGGTAGTTTATACCTGAATTGTTCTGGTAGCTGTTGCAGGCTATCCAACGCACAAATAGTCCAGAAAAAAGATGCTGTTCTGTTATTAATTAACCATTTAAACAATGATGTTATGCTATTAACGCAGTATCCTGAATGGGAATCTTTTTCCCGTAAACTCAGTGAGGAAGAAGTCGAAAACCCTCATAAAGTAATCGCCGAATTATTTGATTTCGCGCATCTGCCCCATGTGCGTGACCTGTTATGGTTATGGCTTAAAACCACTGTAAACGGCAGTTTTATAACTGAAGATCTCGAACACCGGGAACGCACTTCTATTATTTTCCTGTATGAAAAGATCGAAAAGCTGGTGGAAGCCGTGCATATCCTCCATATACAGCACCAGTATTCCGCTAATAAATCCCTTTAAAAAATATTACTGCCATGAATATGCTACTACCTGCTGATGCAATCATCCAGCAAGAGAAGATTGATATTATTATTAAAGTCATTACGGAAACAGTGGCTACGGAAAAGATATTTCTTTTAGGATATACCACAGCTACAAAGGTATCGGCAGGTATCTTCATGCCAGCCTGTACCAATCACAATTATCCATCTGCCTGTACATTGTTGGTGCTGGTCAGCAAAAACTGTGGTAAAAAGCTATGCAATATTATAGATACCATTGAAAAACGTTGCATTCCTTTTTTACCAGTAACAGTCTTGCTTCAAACTATTGAAACATTTCATGCTCAAAATATTTCCGGTAATTTCTTTACATGTATTGTATTGGAGCAGGCCAGGTTATTATACGATGCCTGCAAAGAAAAAAATATGGCGTCTGTAGTCATTGACCCTGCAAAAGTTAAAACAGCGGCAACTGCTTATTTTTACCAAAATCTTGATAAAGCAAAAGCTTTTTTAACAGGCGCTGAATTATACTGTTTAAGGCAGCAGAGATCAATGGCAGCTTTTATGTTGCATCAAGCTGCTGAACACGGCTTGCTTACCTTATTCAAAACGATTACCGGTTTCCGTGTACAGACTCATAATCTTGAAAAATTATTTCGTTATTGTTATGGCTTCTCTGCAGCATTATACCAGGTTTTTCCAAGACATACTGATAAAGAAGAACGATTGTTCCGGTTACTTCAACAAGCATACCTCGATACAAGGTATACAGATAACTATGCTATAAACAATGAAGAATTAGCAATACTCACAGAGCGGATACATGCTTTGCATAAAATAGTGGAAACAACCAGTCAGCATTGGCTCAATAATCTGCTTACTGATGACCTGCTGAATTAAAAACCAAATCATATGCCATGAATAAAGCCCCTGCAGAATCGCTTTGCAAGGGCTTTATTTTTAAAGAGATACAGACTATATCACATCCCGACCTCATTTTATTAATTGATTCTTACTGCAATACCTAATTGCAGGCAATTGCTGTAATTAACTGCATTATTGTTGACTGTAATATCCGTTAACCCGAAATTATAACGTGCATTAAATCCAACCTGGTCGGTTGCTTTGATACCCACTCCCAACCCTGCACTCATAGCAAAACGGGAATAATCATTTCGTACATCTACTTTATTGCCATTGGTATCTTTCACACCGGCACTGGCCAGAACTCCTAACTGAGGGCCAAATTCAACATATACTTGCTTTGCAGGATAATATTGAAACATCACCGGAACATTAATATAACTCAATGCCAATACCCTGTCTCCCAAGGCTGTATGGTATTTTTCACCTTCTCCTGAGTACAATAATTCCGGCTGAATGGCCCATCCTTTACCAAGTACTGAATTAAAATAGAGGCCAGCATGCCCACTGACCCTGCTGTTCCCGTTCATACCGGATACATCGCTGATATTGAATCCACCTTTTGCGCCAACAGTTTGTGCTTTTGCTGTCATAAATAAGCATATCATACCCAGTGTGCTCATTACCATAATTGTCTTTTTCATAGCATTTGTTATTTGATTCAAGCCTGTATTTTCAAATGCCGTGCCAAAAAAGCGTGTAATGCTTGCAAGCCTGATGGCAAAACACAGCAATCTGCCAATTACACCAGTTTGCTGAAGCAGGTATTTATCCTCTTTTTCCTATTAAACACGCTACCAGTATATGCACAGGTCAAAACAGATGCCTGGTTACAAAGACATCCGCATTGTAAGGCAT
>JBHAFM010000071.1:0-67466 GCA_041856175.1 Sediminibacterium sp. | reverse complement strand
GGCATCATCGCTACAGAAAAAGGATGGAATCTGTTCGTATGCGGTAACGGTGGCAGTAAACCGCAACATGCCCAGCTGCTCGCCGGTGACCTCGACAGTGAAACATGCATCCGCTATATCGACCGGTTCTTAATGTTTTATATCAAGACTGCAGATCCGTTGACCCGTACAGCCACCTGGCTGAATAAAATGGATGGCGGTATTGATTACCTCCGTAACGTAGTAGTAAATGATAGTTTGGGAATGGGACTTCAATTAGAAGCTGAAATGCAGGTATTGGTAGATTGTTATGAATGCGAATGGAAAGCAGCTGTTGAAAACCCTGAAATACGCAAACGCTTCTCTCACTTTGTTAACGCACCTGAAGAAAAAGACCCGTCGGTGCAATTTGAAATGATGCGCGAACAAAAGAGAGCAGTTGAATGGAAATAATTTTTAGCCCGGATAGATAGTTTCCTGGTGATCCCCAGATCAAAAAACCAGTCTGTGACTGGCTGTAGCGGAGCTTTTTGCCTTTCATAATCAATCTTAATGATGCCCATACTTATTATAACAACCCATTCAGTTACACAGTAAAAAATGAATGCATAATGGAAACACTTACTGACAATCCCGCCATCACTTCCTGGTTCAAAGCATGCAGGGAAAAAGACGTGCCGGCCAATGGCGGCGTATGCGCTAAAGTAGGCGCCGAACAAATTGCCATCTTCCACTTCACCCGCCGGGGCGAATGGTACGCTACCCAGAACGAATGCCCGCACCGCAGACAAATGGCCTTAAGCAGGGGGATCATCGGCACCCACCAGGATGAGCCCAAGGTTGCCTGCCCTTTTCATAAAAAAACATTTTCATTAGTCACAGGTGAATGCCTGAACGGCGATGAATGCAACATTAAAACTTACCCGATAAAAATTGAAGAAGGATTTGTCTTTATCGGACTAACTGAAAACAAAGCATAAAAAGTTGTCCCGCTGCATTGCAGTGCAAACGGGACATGGTCCTAAAAAATGATTCTGATCACGTTTAAAACCGTTCAAAAATATGACTAAGCCACTTAACAAATTAAATATTTTCAGTGTCAGGGGCGTGCAAATGCGCACTTTTCACATTACCTGGTTCACTTTCTTTGTCTGCTTTTTTGGCTGGTTTGGCCTGGCCCCGCTCATGCCAACCATCCGTGAAGACCTCCACCTCAACAAAGCACAGGTAGGCAATACCATCATTGCGGCAGTGTCTGCAACCATCTTTGCCAGGCTCATTATTGGCCGGCTCTGCGACACATACGGACCACGTAAAACCTATACAGTATTATTACTCTTAGGTTCCATACCCGTTATGTGTGTAGGACTTGCCAGGGATTACACTACTTTCTTACTGTTTCGACTGGCGATCGGTGTCATTGGCGCTTCTTTTGTGATCACGCAATTTCATACCAGTATGATGTTTGCCCCGAAAATAAAAGGGACGGCCAACGCAGTAGCAGGCGGTTGGGGCAACCTTGGCGGTGGTGTTACCAATATGCTGATGCCCGTCATTTTTGCAACCATTGTTGGCTTTGGATACACCAAAAGCGAAGCATGGCGCTATGCAATGGTCATTCCGGGAATTATGTTACTGGTAATGGCATTCTTCTATTATAAATTCACCAGAGACACACCGGCTGGTAATTACAATGAAATCGAAAGAACAGTTATAACAAAGAAAAACAACTGGAAAGTACTGAACGACTGGCGGGTGTGGGCGCTGGCGCTCGCTTACGCAGTATGCTTTGGCATGGAAATAACTTTTGACAACGTGGCGGCTTTACACTTCGTTGATACATTTAAGCTCAGCCAGTCTTCCGCCGGCTTCTGGGCAGGTGTTTTTGGCTTCATGAATATTTTTGCCCGTGCTTTAGGAGGTTTTGTTGCCGATAAAGCAGGAACAAAATACGGCATGAGTGGTAAAGGGTGGTTACTCGCTATTGTTTTATTAATGGAAGGTCTTGGCTTATTATTGTTTGCTAAATCAGGCAACCTGGGCATAGCCATCATAAGCATGCTTTCCTTCGCCTTATTCCTGAAAATGGCCAACGGTGTTACCTATGCCATCACCCCTTTTATTGACGAAAAAAATGTTGGTATGGTAAGCGGTATCGTAGGTGCCGGTGGTAATGTGGGCGGTATGTTATTTGGCTTCCTGTTCAAATCAAGCAGCATTTCCTATGTAGAAGCATTTACTTATATCGCATTGGTAGTGATCATCATTTCATTGATTGTAATGGTTACAAAATTCGAAAAAAGAAGCAGCGAAATTACACTTGTTGCTGAACCCGCATTAGTTCCCGTTCAATCCTGAAACAAGTGATAATGACAGTAATGCTATCCTGATGTAATAAATGGCCTGATCAAAAGAATCAAATGAACCAATCGTACAAAACTACCTGCTGCTATTGCGGCGTTGGATGCGGGATCGTGGTAAAACACGATACTGAAGGAAGGATACAGGTGGAGGGCGATAAAGACCATCCGGTGAACAAAGGCATGCTTTGCAGCAAAGGCATGAACCTGCATTATACTGTAATGGACCAGAGCGACAGGCTGTTATATCCCGAAATGCGATACAATCGCAATGCGCCAAAGCAAAGGGTTTCATGGGATGTGGCTTTGGAACGGACTGCTGCCGTGTTCAAAACACTGATTGAAAAATATGGCCCCGAATCCGTTGCATTCTATGCTTCGGGCCAATGTCTCACCGAAGAATATTATGTGGTGAACAAGCTCATGAAAGGATTTATCGGCAGTAATAATATCGACACCAACAGCCGCCTATGCATGAGCAGTGCGGTAGCCGCTTATAAAATGAGCCTCGGTGAAGACAGTGTTCCTGTATGTTATGACGACCTTGAGCTGGCCGATTGCATTTTCGTAACCGGCGCCAATCCTGCCTGGTGTCACCCGATCCTGTGGCGAAGGGTTGAAGCTGCCCTTGAAAAAAATCCGGATCTGAAGATCATTGTCAGCGATCCGCGGAAAACACAAACCTGCGCACAAGCCAATCTTCACCTCCAGATAAATCCAGGAACAGATGTTATTCTACATCATGCCATTGGCAGGTGCCTTATTGAGAATGGCAATACAGATAAGGGTTTTGTAGAAAATCATACAGAAGGCTTTGAAAAGTACAAAGCAGCGGTTTTCGGAAAATCGATCGCTGAAGCTGCATTGCTTTGTGGTATAGAAGAAGAGGAGATCAGATCGGCAGCCGCTTATATAGGTAATGCCAGGCGTTTTATTTCCATGTGGACAATGGGGCTGAATCAAAGTGTCATCGGTGTAAACAAAAATCTTTCACTGATCAATCTCCATTTGATCACCGGGCATATCGGCAAACCAGGCAGTGGTCCTTTTTCACTTACGGGCCAGCCCAATGCCATGGGTGGCAGGGAAGTAGGGGGATTATCAAACCTGTTACCAGCTCACCGCAACTTAGCTGATCCCCTGCACAGGGAGGAAGTAGCAAAATTCTGGGGAGTTGAAACGATTGCTCCCAAACCCGGTTTAACAGCTACCGAAATGTTTGAAGCACTGGAAGACGGCCGCCTGAAAGCCATCTGGATCATGTGCACCAACCCGCTGCTGTCGCTCCCCGATGTACGTAAAGCAGAAAGCGCCCTTAAAAAGGCTAAATTCGTAGTGGTACAGGAAGTGAGCAACAAACCGGAAACCATTCCTTATGCCGATGTGGTACTCCCTGCAGCTGCCTGGGTTGAAAAAGAGGGTACCATGACCAATGCAGAACGGAGGATCAGTTACCTGAGTAAAGTGATCGATCCGCCGGGAGAAGCATTACCTGACGCTGAGATCATTTGCCGGTTCGCTGAAAAAATGGGTTACAAAGGTTTTGATTTTGCCAATGCCGGTGAAATATTTGCAGAACATGCGGCGCTGACCGCCGGTACCAATATCGATATCAGTGCACTGAACTATGATATCCTACAGCAAAAACGTTCCGTGCAATGGCCTTATACAAACACAATCAATCATTACGGAACGCAAAGATTATTTACCGACAATCATTTTCATACCCCTTCAGGCAGGGCCATCATACATGCGGTACCCGATGCAAACCAATCGGAACAACCTAATCAATTACTACCCCTCATCCTTACCACCGGCCGTATACGCGACCAGTGGCACACAATGAGCAAAACGGGAAAAGTCAATAAACTGAAGCAACATATTGCTGAATCATTTATTGAAATACATCCTGTCGACGCCGCATTAAGGGATATTGAAGAAAATACATTAGTAGAAGTATTTAATGACCGTGGCCGCGTAAGAGTGAAAGCGCGCCTGAGTACAGATATTAAGCCTGGTGTTGTTTTTATACCCATGCATTGGGGGAAAATACTAAACAATGACCTGAATCGCGTTAACAACCTTACCAATAACCTGGTTGACCCCCAATCGAAAGAACCCGATTTTAAATTCAGTGCCGTACAGGCCATTCGGTATCAAAAACCGAAACAGAAAATCATTGTTGTAGGTGCAGGCGCAGGCGCTTGTGGGTTTGTAAAGAGTTACCGCACGCTAAATACCGAAGATGAGATCGTTGTATTCAGCAAAGAAAACTTTCCTTTTTACAACCGGGTGTTATTACCCGATTATATCAGCGGTGCTTTACCCTGGAGCAACCTCATTAAAATGACCGATGAGGAAGAGAATGCCTACAATATTCAGTTGCACAAGGGTGTAAGCATCGAAAAAATCAACAGGGCAAATAAAACCGTTACAGATAGCAGGGGTCATACCCACCATTACGATATAGTATTGCTGGCTACAGGCAGCCGCGCGTTTATGCTGAAAGACATCCCCCCCCTCAAAGGGATTTTCACCATGCGTAACCGCGTTGATGCCGATCAATTCAAAGACCATATCAATCCCGATAACGGAAGGGTTATTATCGTTGGCGGTGGCTTATTAGGGATAGAACTGGCGGCGTCCCTCCGCGAAGTAAATGTTGAGGTAACCATTGTTCAGCGTATATCCAGGTTGATGGATAGACAATTAGACCCGCTGGGCAGCCAGTTGCTGCACGAGGAATTAACCAGTAAAGGCATAGACATCTATTATAACGACGAAATAGAAAGATTCCTAGGTAATGACACTGTTACTGGTGTAAGACTGAAAAGCGGATTGTCTATCGAAGGGCAGGCAGTGGTCATTGCAATTGGCACAGTCCCCAATATAGAGCTGGCTAAAGACTGCGGCATTGAATGGAAACGGGGGGTGGTGGTTGATGATTACCTGCAGACATCTGATCCGTCCATATTTGCGGTAGGAGAAATTGCAGAGCACAAAGGTTTTTTATACGGCATTACCGCAGCAGCTGAACAGCAAGCCGAAATCGTGGCACGGTACCTGACTGGTGACATTGCAAAGCATTATGAAGGCTCACTGCTCATGAATATCTTAAAAATGCACGGAACAGATTTGTGTTCCCTGGGATTACCCGAATGCCCCGATGAACCGGGCTATGAAGAAGTCATATTTCTGGATAAAGCAAAACGGTATTACAAGAAATGCATTATCCATAATGACAGACTGGTAGGCGCTATCCTGATAGGCGATAAATCGGAGTTCCTGGAATACCGCGACCTGATACAAAATAAAATGGAGCTTTCAGAAAAACGCCTGCAATTATTGCGGAGTGGCAAACAGGCTGAGCCCGTGCTGGGCAGGCTGGTATGCAGTTGTGGCAATGTGGGTGAGGGCAATATTCAAAACAAGGTCAAAGAAGGCTGCAAAGACCTTGTACAGTTATGCCAGCTATCAGGTGCAGGCATGGGTTGTGGAAGTTGCCGGCCGGAAGTGAAAAACATACTGGAACAAACATTAAAGGGATCAGTGAAGAAAGAAGTGGTACCTGTATTACAATAAACAGAAAACAAATGCGTGATTCAATTACTATTAAGATAAACTTTACAGGTGGCGTTATTTCGCCTGGTGATTTATTACTGTTATTGCATGCAGCTAAAACAGCAGACATACACCAGGTTAGTTTTGGTCTCCGCCAGCAATTGCTGATGGATGTGCATAGTGAAGATTATGAAGCGCTGATTAATGCACTCAACCAAACCGGCATCAGGTACGAAATAAATGCTGATGCTTACCCTAATATTGTAAGTTCCTATCCCGCTGAAGAAGTATTCATCAGCAAGAACTGGTTAAGCGAAGGTGTGTACAAGGATATCTTTGACAGCTTTACTTACCAGCCGGTATTAAAGATCAATATTTCCGATAACAACCAGAGTTTAACCCCCTTACTAACAGGGAATATTAATTGGGTGGCTTCTGCAAATGCCCATTTCTGGTACCTTGTTATCCGCTTCCCCAAGACTAATATTATTTATCATTGGAAGGACCTCGTGTATACCAATGATATCGCTGCCCTGTCTCAAAAGATTGAATCGGTTATTAACGCCGAAGCAACAGCTTATCGTGATAATGACAAACCAGACGGCGACAGCTTGTACGAGAAAGTAATGCACAATAGCCGGTTCATTATCAAGGCATGTGAAGAAGATATAAAGCTTTCCTCCTTTATGCTGCCTTATTATGAAGGGTTTAACCGTTTCCAGGAAAATAAATACTGGCTTGGTATCTACAGGCGTAATGAACAGTTCTCTATCCGGTTCCTGGAAGACCTCTGTCATTTATGCCTTGCCACCAAAGTAGGACAGATCTGCTCAACCCCATGGAAATCCCTGATCATCAAGGGCATTGAAGAAAAACACAGAAACCAATGGGACAATATATTGGGTAAACACCAGATCAATGTAAGGCATGCGGCCAATGAATTGAATTTCCAGGTAGAAGACAATTGCAAGGATGGTCTTGCATTGAAACAATACCTGGTAAAACACCTGAACCAGGATGATACCCGCACATTTGGTATTTGCATAGGTATCAAGACAAGAAAAAAAAGCGAGGTATTCAGCAGTATATTGATCCGAAAGAAACCGCTGTTCAGTATTGGGGGTATTGGTTTTTTACATATGTACGATATCCTTTGTGCAAAAGACTTCAACCCGAATGAAAGAACCGGAAGTATATTCAGTAGTTATAATTTTAAAATTTTATTGCCCGAGCAATTAAGAAGGGCCATTGTGGCCTATTATGGCTACAAAGCAAGAAACACAAACCAGCGGTTTTCATTTACACACCAGAAAGAACATATGGTGAAAGAGGCTTCCGATAAACACGTTCATCAGTGTACAAAATGTTTGACTATTTATGATGAAAGCCAGGGAGATGCTGAACAAAATATCAGTGCAGGAACAGGTTTCAGGGCCTTGCCCGAGAGCTGGCATTGCCCCCTTTGCGAAAGCCCTAAAGCTGCATTCAGGGAAATAGCCCTTGGTTCACTGTTTATCCAGGCAGGATAGATCACCCGGGCTGTTATAATTGATAAAAAAGGAACCCCACGCTTCAGGTGAAGTAATGACATAGGTGTCACACTGCTCCAACACATACATCATACTATGCTTCCCCAGTTTTCCTTCCATTAATTGTCTCTCTATTTTTTTGAGCGCCGCCGCTGTATAAACAGCACAAAGCGGCTGCAGCTGTCTATCCACGCTGAATACATATACTTCATTACCCTGCCGTTCTTTGTATATATCAAGCAGGTATTCAAGTACAGGCAATTGCATCCCGGGCATATCACAGGCAAGTGCCAGCAGGTCTTCATCCGGCACTTGTTCATGCAGGCTTAACAAGCCTTTCAACGGACCGTTAACAGCCAACCCGGGGGAATCCAGTATTAATTTTTCCGGAGGAAACAGTTTTGAATACGCCGGATATTGTGTATCTTTTACTGAAAGAAATACAGGCATCGAAAAGTGTTGTAATTTGGCAACAGCGGTGCCGGCCCAGGTTGAGCCCTGCCAGCATAGGAGTCCTTTGTCACTGCCCATCCGGGTGCTTTGGCCACCGCATAAAACAACACCTGTCATGCTTTTTAGGTTATTATTGCAAATATATTTATGAATCATGGGAGCGAAATTAAAATTAACGGATACATTCGGCAGGGTGCATAATTACCTGCGCATTTCGCTTACACCTCATTGCAATCTCCGGTGTTTCTATTGCATGCCGGATGATGACTATACTGCCCCACCCTCTTCTCAACTGATGCAAACGGCTGAAATCATTACACTCGCAAAACTGTTTGTATCATTAGGCGTAGATAAAATAAGATTAACCGGTGGAGAACCTTTAATACGGAAAGATATAACCAGTTTACTTGAGCAACTGGCCGGCCTTGATGTACAACTGGCCATCAGCACAAACGGTGTAAGGCTCCACCACGTACTGCCAACATTGATCACCACAGGCATCAGGTCAATAAACGTAAGTCTTGATACACTCCAGTCTGAAAAATTTGCTTTCATCACCAAGCGAGATGTTTTTCACCAGGTCTGGGACAATATACAACGTTTGTTGGATCGCCAGATACACGTTAAGCTGAATGTGGTAGTCATGAAAGGGATGAATGATACCGAGATCAATGATTTTGTAGCCCTCACCAAAGACATGCCGCTGCATGTACGCTTCATCGAATTCATGCCATTTGACGGGAATAACTGGAACCGGGATAAAGTATTTGGCTGGCAGCAGATATTGCAGACGGTGGAACAGGCTTATGATTTTTATCACCTCAATCCTGCCGCTAATGATACTGCCAAAAGTTACCAGGTGTTCAATCATACAGGTACATTTGCAGTCATAAGTACCATGACAGCACCATTCTGCAGCACCTGTAACCGGATGCGGCTTACAGCAGATGGTAAAATGAAAAACTGCCTGTTCAGCAGGAATGAAACAGACCTGTTGACAGCCCTCCGCCGAGGCGATGATGTAGAGGCGCTCATCAGGCAATGTATTCATGAAAAAGCAGCTGCAACAGGTGGTCAATTTACACAGGCGCTCGAACAAATAGATATAACAACTTTACAAAACCGGAGCATGACAGCTATTGGCGGATAACAAACCAATCATTATGAAACCAACCATTACTATTGAATATTGTCCCAAATGCGGCTGGCTGCTGCGCGCTGCTTATATGGCCCAGGAATTGCTGACCACATTTGCTGATGATATTAAAAGTGTTACACTCCAGCCGAGCGAGACTGGCGGCAGGTATACCATTGAGGTAAATGATGCCATTGTCTGGGACAGAAAAGAAAGCGGGCACTTCCTTGAAATAAAGGAGATCAAGCAATTGATCCGCGATGTGGTGAACCCTGAAAAAGACCTGGGACACGCCGATAAAATTGGACATTCACATTCTGGCAAGCAATAACCAAAAAAACAAGCGCTTTGATCAGTGTAGCAGCAGCCAGGCAAATCATTGAGCAATCCTGTGAACCGCTCACTGTTGTATCAATGGCATTGAAAGATGCATTGGGCCGGGGACTGGCAGCAACGATCCACTCACCAATTGACATGCCTTCGTTTCACCAGTCTGCCATGGATGGTTACGCATTTTGCTTTGCCGACTGGCAACCGGGTTTAGCATTGCCGGTAATCAGTGAAATACAGGCAGGTGCAAAAGCAGATCCCGGCTTCCAGCCGCAGACAGCCACGCGGATCTTTACCGGCGCTCCTTTACCCGGAGGAACCGATACTGTAGTGATGCAGGAGCATACCACTATTACAGGAGACGGTATACTGATTGATTCGCCTGCACTTCAATGCGGCAGTAATGTAAGGTTGCAGGGATCAGAAATAAAGCAGGGAACAATCGCTTTAGCAAAAGGGAGCAGGCTAACACCCACAGCCCTCGGTTTCCTGGCCAGCATCGGGATCAGTGAAGCACCGGTATATAATTTCCCCAGGGTAGCAATCATTGCCACAGGCAATGAATTGCAGGAGCCCGGCAATCCATTGCAATACGGACAGGTTTATCAATCCAATACGCTGATATTGCAAACAGCCTTGCAACAATTACATATACAGGATATAACGGTTTACAAAGTACCGGATGATCCGGAATCAATTGAAAGCAGCATTCGAAAAGCGATCCGGCAGGCTGATTTATTGTTACTCACTGGTGGTGTCAGCGTTGGCAAATACGATTATGTTGCTACAGCGCTGGAACAGGCAGGTGTGCAACGGCATTTTCATAAAATCAAACAAAAGCCCGGCAGGCCACTCTATTTTGGAATGAAAGACCGTACGGTCATTTTTGGTCTGCCCGGCAATCCTGCATCGGTGACCGTTTGTTTCTACCAATACGTATTAAAAGCCATCGAAAAATTGTGCTGCTATAACAACAGCCTCAGCGCCGAACTGTTGCTGCCACTAGCTGATGATTATACCAAGCCGGCAGGCCTTACACATTTTTTGAAAGCAGGTTACCGGCAAAATGAAGTACAGGTATTGCAGGCGCAGGAATCTTATCGTTTGAGTTCATTTGCTCAGGCCAATTGCCTGGTTGAGATACCAGCCGAAGCTACCGTGACTGCTAAAGGCACATTAGTCAAAGTTCATCCATTACCCATATAACTTTAATCCATGCCCTCACCTGATATCCTGTTCTATTTGTTATTGTTTGGAGCCGCATTCCTGTATGCGTCTATTGGTCATGGCGGTGCCAGTGGTTATTTAGCTATCATGGCTTTATACCATTTTGCCCCGGAGCAAATGAAACCAATTGCCCTGAGCATGAATCTGTTTGTATCGCTGATCGCATTCAGTCAATTTTACAAAGCAGGTTATTTTCAGCCAAAGATGTTCTTGCCGTTGGCCATCGTATCCATACCTATGGCATTTATCGGCGGCAGTATCCACATCAATATTTCCCTGTATAAAATCATATTGGGTATTGTGCTCGTTATCATCGCAACGCGGTTTCTTCTTTCAAAATATATTCCGGGTGACATCAAACACCGTCACTATTCCAGCCCATGGCTGTCATTGATCGGTGGCAGCATCGGTTTTTTATCCGGGCTGATTGGCATTGGCGGCGGCGTATTGCTATCTCCCATCCTCTTATTACTGTCATGGGCCAACCAAAAACAGGCGGCCTGCATCAGTGCATTATTCATTTTTGTCAACTCGGCAGCGGGGTTATTAGGGCAACGCTTACTACAGCAAAATGGTGTTGTACCGGGTATGCAAATAAGTTCATTTATTCTGACGGGAATTGCAGGTAGCTTACTGGGGGCGTATTTAGGCGCCGGCAAGCTAAACAATCAATGGCTGAAATACTTTTTATCGGTAGTTTTACTTATCGCCGGCTTTAAACTGGTTACAGGATAACACATGAAAATAACCATTCTTGCATTTGGGCAAATCGCTGAAATTGCAGCGCAATCCTGCTGGGATATGCCATATGTTGCAGACACAGATACGCTGCAAAGCTTATTATTGCAGCAATATCCCGCATTGCAATCTGTTCGTTTTACCTTTGCGGTCAATCACCAGGCTGTAACCAACAACACCAACCTGACAGATAATAGTATAGTCGCATTATTACCGCCATTTGCAGGTGGATAAAAATGAAAAGTATGGATACTACACCAGCCGGAAAACCAAAACAAATATTCATACAGGGCGCCATCAGCGAAACCTTTATTGCAGACGCCATTGCCAAACACAGCAGCAAAACGGATATTGGTGCGCATAGTATATTCCTCGGGCAGGTACGTAAAGATGCTGTTGAACATAAGATAATTAGCGCCATAGAATATACTGCTTATGAAGCAATGGCTCTACAAACCATGCACGACATAAGGGAAGCGGCCTTTGCAAAATATCCGTTAACCTGTATGCACGTTTATCACAGCCTGGGTACTGTTAGTGCAGGAAATATCTGTTTATTTGTATTCACCTCTTCCAAACACAGGCGTGCAGCAATTGATTCATGTAATGAAGTAGTGGAGCGCATAAAAAAAGAATTACCTGTGTGGGGACGTGAGGTATTTCAGGACCAGACTCACCAATGGAAAGAAAACCAGTTTCCTGAGTTGAAAAAATGAATCAATGAACAATATTACCCAAAAGCAACACAGTCTTCGCAAAGCTATTGCCCAGGCTATTGTTCAGGTATCGAAGCAGGAAACGATCAATGCAGTTCAACAAAAAGCCGTACCCAAAGGCGATGTATTTGAGTTCGCACGTGCAGCAGGTTTGCTCGCCATCAAAAAAACCAGCGACATCATTCCGGACTGCCACCCGTTGCCGGTAGAATACGCAGCTATCAGTTTTGATATACAGGGATTGACTATCCATATCTCCGTAGAAGTGCATACAGTTTATAAGACTGGTGTGGAAGTGGAAGCGATGCACGGTGCATCTGCAACAGCATTGGTTATTTATGATATGCTGAAGCCGATCGACAAAAGCGTGGAAATATTACACATCAGGTTGCAGGAAAAAAAAGGTGGAAAATCGGATTTTGCCGACCGGCCTTTAAAGCCATTGAAAGCAGCCGTTATTGTATGCAGTGACAGCATTGCTGCAGGAGACAAGCAGGACTTTGCCGGTAAAGCGGTCATTGAACGCCTGCAGCAACACCAGATCAACCCGTCTGTCTATACCATTATTCCCGATGAAGCAGCTCTCATCAGTGAAAAAGCAAAACAATTGGCCACCGATGGTTTTGATCTTGTGCTGTTTACAGGCGGTACCGGCCTGTCGCCCCGCGATGTAACCCCGGAAGCCATCAAGCCCCTGCTTGATCGTGAAATACCGGGTATTATGGAGGCAGCCCGTAGTTATGGCCAGGCAAGAACGCCCTATTCCATGCTCAGCAGGGGCATTGCAGGTTTCATGGGAGAAACCTTACTGCTTACCCTCCCCGGTTCCACCAAAGGTGCTATTGAAACAATGGATGCCTTATTTCCTTCCCTTCTGCACATTTTTAAAGTGGCTGAAGGAATGAAGCATGAATAAATATCACGGTTGTCGATACAACCCAACTTCTGAAAGGGTTGGGTTTAACCTGGAGGATAAAATGCTTAGCCTTATTTTTTTAGCAGTAACCGGCGCAAACCGCAACAGCCGCTTATATCCCACTGTTGTTCCTTCCGTCACTTTTTTCCATACCGTTCCTTCCAGGTATTCCAGCATGAATTTTTCAATACGCTGACCAACACTGATATTCTCCTGCAGCAGCAATACATCGAAGGTCTTGCTTTCTTTTAGTCCAAACTCTATCACCGCAGTAGTATCTTTTCCTTTAGTGGTCCAGTAAGTCTGGTACTTACCATCTGATAATGCATTGCCATTTATGCCATTGACCGTACTTATCGCCGCACCTTTTAAAAGGTTGACTGCAAAGATCTTATCCCTCAGTGTTTTCCAGGCCAGCATATTTTTAACATCATTCTCATGAATCAGTCCCCTCTTATCAGGAGGAATGTTCAATAACAAAACACCATTCTTACCTACGGCATTATAATAGATGTCTAATAGTTTCTCCGGCGATTTTACCTTATCGTCTTCCTGATCATGATAGAACCATCCTGGTCTGATAGACACATCTGTTTCTGCAGGATACCATACCAGCCCTTTTGCATGGCTGATCTTATCGCGCCCGCCTATGTCTTCTCCACGCATATCGCCCTGTGGTTTAAACGCAACACCCTGCTGTGAATTGGCAGCAATGACCGACTGGTCCAGGTTGTTGGCCGGAACCACACTCCATTCTGTTTCTCTGCCATAACCTGTTTCAGTCCCCACCCAGCGTACATCGGGGCCCATGATAGCAATGGCAGCTTCGGGTTGCAGTTTTCTAATGAGTGCATACCATCTTCCAAAATCATATACCTGTTTCTTACCATTTGGCCCTTCTCCATTGGCACCATCAAACCATACTTCATCAACCCTTCCGTAGTTGGTCAGCAGTTCGGTAAGTTGCTGAACAAAAAAATCATTGTAGGCATCACTGCCGTAAACAGCTGCATTCCTGTCCCATGGAGAAAGGTAGATGCCAAAACCAATACCATATTCCCTGCATGCAATGGCCACTTCTTTTACTACATCGCCCCCGCCATTTTTCCAGGGGCTGCTTTTAACAGAATGATCCGTAGCGGAAGTAGGCCATAAGCAAAAACCGTCATGGTGTTTGGCAGTCAGAATGACCTGCCTGATGCCCGCATCTTTTGCAGCCTTCACCCACTGTTTTGCATCTAATTGTGTTGGGTTAAACAGTTGCGGGTCTTCTTTGCCTGTACCCCATTCACGCCCGGTAAACGTATTGATACCAAAATGAAAGAAAGCCGTCAATTCTAACTGTTGCCAGCGCAACTGCCTTGGGGTTGGTACAATGTTGGCTGCTTTCCTGATGATAACTTCCTGGCTTTCGCCTGGCTGGATAATGGTATAGTTTACTTTATTGCCGGTATCCTGCGAATGTAAATGTCCCGCCAGCAGTACCAAAGAAGAGAAAATAATTTTTTTCATCCGGAGAAGTATTATAGTGAATAAATAGGATTACAGGCTCACCCCCCTCTTCCACGGAATGAAATCATCCTGTCCCAATAACACTGCTTTTGGTGTTATTTCACCGCTGGCTGCCTTGATGCAATAGGCCAATATTTCTTCTCCCATTTGTGCAATTGTTTTCTCCCCGGTAATAATACCCCCGGTATCGATATCAATGATATCGCTCATTCTTCTGGCAAGTGATGAATTGGTGGCTATTTTAATCGTAGGAGCAACAGGGTTTCCTGTAGGGGTGCCCAGGCCAGTTGTAAATAAAATCAGCGTGGCGCCGGCAGCCGCCTTGCCAGTAGTTGCTTCCACATCATTGCCAGGTGTGCACACTAAGCTCAATCCGGGTTTTGTTGCCGGCTCCGTATAATCCAGCACATCTACAACAGGTGAAGTGCCACCTTTTCGGGCTGCTCCTGTCGACTTAATCGCATCGGTGATCAGTCCGTCTTTAATATTACCGGGTGATGGGTTCATATGAAACCCGGAGCCAACTTGCTTGGCCAATGCATTATATGCTTCCATCAGGTGCATAAACTTCTCTGCTGCATTCCGGCTTACACACCTGTCTATCAACTCCTGTTCTGCTCCACACAATTCGGGAAATTCTGCAAGCAGCACTTTACCACCCAATGCAACAAGCATATCCGAGGCGTAGCCTACAGCAGGGTTAGCAGAGATACCGCTAAATCCATCACTGCCACCGCATTTTACGCCAATTGTCAGGGCGCTCAACGGTGCCGGTTCCCTTTCTATTTTATTGGCTTCTACCAGGCCCGTAAATGTTTTGCGAATAGCCTCATAAATCAATTGCTCCTCGCTTTGTGCTTTCTGTTGTTCAAAAGTATAAACAGGCTTATCAAATGCCGGATTCTTTTTTTTCAGATCGTCCAGGAAATAGGCAGTCTGCAAGTGTTGGCAACCCAAACTAAGTACCGTAACACCTGCAACATTCGGATGATCGGCATAAGCAGCCAATAATGCACTGAGTGTTTGCGCATCCTGCCTTGTACCTCCGCAGCCTCCTGTGTGATTCAAAAATTTAATGCCATCAATATTTTTAAAATAGCGATCACCTTTAACAGCAGCGGGTCCCAGGTCAAAATCATTGATATCGGTGCCTGTTTCATATGCTTCCAGCAATTGTCTTGTAAAGCGATTATACTTATCCGACACAGCATAACCCAATTCATTATGAAGCGCTTCTTTGATCATATCAAGGTTCCTGTTCTCACAAAACACCATTGGGATAAAAAGCCAGTAATTAGCCGTTCCGTACCTGCCATCCTTTCTTTTGTATCCATTGAAAGTCATTCGTTGAAAGCCGGTAACATCAGGGGTTTTCCATTTATACTCAACTCCACGATAAGCATAAGCACCAGCAGCATGTTGGGTGTTTGATGTGGTCATCAGTTGTCCTTTACGGATATCATGCTGCACTTTCCCGACCAATACACCATACATGATCACTTCTTCACCTGCTGCCATATCATGCATAAAAAATTTATGCTTTGCAGGAATATCCTCCTGTAAACTAAAATGAATATTTTCAAATGCTATATCGGCTCCTGAAGGCAGGTTTTTAAGCGCTACCAATACATTATCATCCGGGTGAATTTTTAAAAACAATTTAGCTGCTATCGATTCAACAAATTCCATGCAAGGGGTAGATTGATTAGATTAAATGAAATAAACCACCAAATAACGAATTAATCGGCATGCATACAGTCAACATACTTTACGATCTATTCAACTATTTTGCCAGTTTATCATGACCTGCAAAAAATACAAAGAAGAAGTCAAACAAGTGTATTTTTTTTCAAAAAACTAAGCTATATTTACCCGAAAACGATTGTTTTAGTCAAAATGACGTCAATATAGTTCAATGCGTCCGCAATTACTGAAAATATCAAAAGGTCCCGGGCATTCCTTTAGCGTACGGCAGGATTTATATCCGATCAATAACCGCTGGCATTATCACGGCGAAGTTGAGTTGATACACCTGAAAAAAGGAGAGGGCACTCAATTTGTTGGTGATAATATCAGCCGTTTTAAATCCGGCGATGTAATCATTGTAGGCAGTAACCTTCCGCACTACTGGCGTTTTGATGATATTTATTATGAAGAAGATTCAAAAGTAAAAGCAGATGTGCGTGTGGCCCATTTCCAGGAAAAATTCTGGGGCGAACAGTTTCTTGATCTGCCGGAAAACCTAAGCATCAGAAATGCACTTGAAAAAAGCAAAAGAGGCATCCGTATATCGGGCAAAACAAAGCAATTTGTGGCAAATATTCTTGAATCACTCATGAAAGCTGAAGGTCACCACAGGGTGGTGCTCTTAATGGAAGCATTATCGGCCATTGGCAGCTGCAGCAACCTCACCTATCTCTCCTCTATTGGTTTTAAACAAGATCTTGTAGAAGCTGAAAATGACCGTATTAATACCATTTACGATTACTCTATACGTAATTTCAGGAATAAGATACAATTAGAAGAAATTGCCGCAATGGCCAATATCAGTCCCAATTCTTTCTGCCGCTATTTTAAATCCAGGACAAGAAAAACATTTTCCCAGTTCTTAATTGAATTACGGGTTGGACACGCCTGTAAACTGCTTATTGAAAACAATCTCAGCATCAAGCAGATCTGCTACGAAAGCGGTTTCAATAATTTTACCAGTTTTCATAAGTATTTCAAAATGATCACCGGCAAAAGTCCACTTACCTACCAGAAAGAATTTACAGCCAATTAACTTCAGCTTTCCTTTTCCTTAAATCATTCCCCTCTGTGGAAAGATGTTGCAACCCTGACTTGTTAAAAGGGTAACAGGGGTCTTGCATAATAAAAGCAGGCTTTGGGGGCCTGCTTTTGCGGGTTGCACAGCGTACTTACTTAATGTTGATCATTCTCTTAGGTTTGTGTGTGGCAGCTTCTTTCTTAGGGATCAGCAGTTTCAATACGCCAGCTGCATACCTGGCTTCAATCCTGTCGTCGTCAACCACTTCTTTAGGCAACTCGAATGTTCTGACAAAAGACTGGTAACTGAATTCCTTCCGGCTGTACTTATCGCCTTCTCTATGCTCTTCCTCATGTTCTTTTTCAGAAAAAATAGTCAATTGAGTCCCATCCAGTTCAATGCGAAAATCGTCCTTTTCCATTCCGGGTGCGGCCATGTCCACTTCAAAATGGTCATCGGTCTCTTTAATGTTCACGGCAGGAATGGTAGTGCCGGTACGAGAATTGTTTTCTAACCCTAAGTTCCACATCTCTCTTGTAAAAAGATCGTTGAACAGTGTGGGGCTAGTGGGAAAATGACTCCCGTCGGTTTTGATGAGTGTCATAAGCGCCTCCTTTTTTGGTGTGGGTAATTAAAATAAATTCACCACACAATCAGTGCCAGTCTGAATAGAAAGGCCGTGTTGCAATAATTTTATTGCCTAAAAGAGAGAAGATAACCGGTAATGCGTTGTCCGGGCCTGGCGATAGCGTGACAGGGTGTCATTGGTGTATCCCTTCACCCCGGCAGCTGCCAGGTTCCCTGTCATATAGCGAAAATGCGGTGTCCGGGATTGGCAGAGCCGTTCTTATCGCGATAAAGCTGTTGCGAACCAAAGTATGGGTGCCTGCACAGCTCTGTTTCAACAAACGTACCGTCATTTTACCGATATTGTAGCCTGATTTTTACCATTAATTAAAAATAAACTTTTACCAATGAAAAAATACCCTTCCCGTTGCCGCATTTCCTTCTGCTGTAACCTTATCACTTATCCCGTAAAATAAAAACCGACATGAAGAAAAAGCTTATTGCCGCAATGGTACTATTATCAGGATTTGTCTATGTACTAGCACAAACAAAACCGAAAACTACTACCATTAAACCCTCCCATGCTGATCCCAAAGCATTAAACGCCTCCATTACAAGAGGCACTGCAGTTTACCGGCAGGAATGCCTGAGCTGCCACCAGGCAGATGGCAGTGGTGTGCCGCACCTCAATCCGCCACTGGCGCAAAGCACTACCGTATTAAAAGACAGCAAAAGAAGCATTGCCATTGTATTGAAAGGCATGTCTGACAGGATACCCATTGACGATGAATATTATTCCAACAATATGGCACCGCATAATAACTTAACCGATCAGCAGATTGCCGATGTACTCACTTATATCCGTAATAATTTTGGCAATAAAGCAAGCGCAGTTACACCAGCAGAAGTGAAAGCAGTGAGGGGTTCAGCTGCTAAAAAGAAAAAATAGCAGGTATTACAATAACCTGTGTTTTTTCCCAGTTGATGGTATTGAGCCATTTACTTATTTTTATTACCAACTAAACCAGACAACTCATGAAATTAGCCGTTACTTTATGTTGCTTCATTTTAACACTCGCAGCATCTGCACAAAGCAGGATCCCGGTAAAAACTGCAGAGAAGCTTCATCTCACGAATAATATAGTCAGTAATATTACGCAATCCATGATGGGCCAGGAAATGGAGATATCATCTGATGTCACCATCCATATGAATACAGAAATTAAAGAAACCGCTCCGGATATTCATTTATCTTCCATCATTACCCGGATACAATTAAAGAACCAGGCAATGGGTCAAAGCCAGGATTTTGATTCGGATAAAAAAGAAGATATGAACGGGCAATTAGGCCAGGTATTCAAAGACCTGGTTGGAAAATCAAAAGACGCTTTTGTTTCAACAGACGGCAAACTGGTTAACAAACCAAGTGATAACAAAGGCACCCCAAGTGCTGTTGAAGCAATGATGGGTGATAACCTGGATGCGCTTTCCCTGGAATTGTTGCTGGCACTGCCCGGCGCTTTAAAAGCAGGCGATAAATGGACAGATGAAACCAATACCGATGCAGACAACAGGAAAAAGCTGAACTATACCGTTCAATCTGTCAACGGCAATGAAGCCATACTCACATTCACGGGGGAAGAAACATCCAAAAAACAAAAGTCCATCCAGGGAATGAATGCTACCGTAACAGCCAGCAGTAATTATACCGGAGAATTAACAGTAGACACATTATCCGGCATTATTAAAGAAAAAAAGACCACTGCTCAAAGTAAAGGAGAAACAGCGATCATGGGTCAAACCATTCCTTTTAAACTGCAGCAGACTGTGAAAAGCAGTTCCAGGTGATGGATGATGAGATGAACGCATATTTGCAGTGTTATTTGAATGGATGAATAACACTGTTTTTTATCCCATGCCCCAAACATTATGGAATCCAACTGCTCATTTTTTTATCACTCCCCTAATAAGACAGGATATAAAAAGATCATAAGCGTTTTGTTATTTTTGGCAGCCAGCACTTTCTCTATTGCCCAGCAAAAAAATATTTACCCTGATACTGCCTTGAAAATCCGTATTTTACAGGAAGTAGTCGTAGCTGCTTCGCGTATATCAGAAAAACAGTTAAGTGCTCCTGTAAGCGTTTCTAAACTGACCAACACACAAATACAACAGTCTCCGGCGCCTTCTTTTTATGATGCGATTGGGAGTATTAAAGGAGTACAGCTAATCTTACCAAGTCTGGGGTTTAAAGTACTTAATACGAGGGGGTTTTCGAATACCACCAATGTCCGCTTTGTACAATTGGTAGATAATATTGACAACCAATCACCGCATATAGGCGCACCCGTTGCCAATGTGCTATGTCCCGGTAACCTCGACATAGCACATGCAGAGATCATCCAGGGAGTTGCATCGGCACTTTATGGGTTGAATGCTACGAATGGGCTGGTAAATTTCACAACCAAAGATCCATTTGCTTCCCGTGGAATCAGTATTGAACAACAGACCGGTGTGAACCATATCAGCGATCCCAATCATGTTCCTGTACAATATTACAACGAAACTAATTTTCGCTGGGCGGAAGTACTGGCAAAAAAATGGGCGTTTAAAATAAATGCAGGATTCAGCAAAGGATATGACTGGATTGCGGATAACAGGACCGACTTAAATCCGATGGCCAACCAAACGACCAATTTACTGGGTGTTGATAATCCGGCGTATGATGGTGTAAATAGCTATGGCAACGAATCGCCCAATCGCAAAACGCTTACACTTGGGGGCAAGAATTATGTAGTGGCCAGAACAGGCTACCTGGAAAGAGAAGTAACCGATTATCATTTACAAAACTGGAAGGGTAACGCTTCCATTTATTATAAACCTGATGACAAAACCGTATTCTCCTATACATACAGGGCTGCCTTTCTCAACAATGTCTACCAAAGAGCAAACCGTTTTCGCTTAGAAAATTATTTACTGCAGCAACACATTCTTCAATTTAAAAGTCCGCTGGTACAGGCAAGTGCATACGTCAATTCAGAGAACACGGGCGACTCTTACAACCTGCGTTCGATGGCTGAGAATATTGACCTCAGTTTTAAAAGCAATAGTCAATGGTACACAGATTATTCCAATGCATTTAATAATGCCATCGCTGCAAATTATCCTATTGCAACAGCTCACCATATTGCCCGCCAATCGGCAGACAACGGCAGGCTGCAGCCTGGCACAGCTCCTTTTAACCAAAAGCTGAAAACATTACAGGAAATCAATAACTGGGATTATGGAGCAGCGCTGCATGTAAGAGCCAATCTTGTTCATACAGAAGCAATGCTTGATCTGGGCAAGTTGCTGCATACTACTTATCAGTTACAGGTGGGCGGTGATTTCAGGGATTATATTATTGTACCAGATGGCAACTATTTCATCAACCCAACTGATTCGGGGCATCATTTAAACTATACCAGTTATGGCTTTTTTGTACATGCTTCAAAAAGTTTTTGGCACGAAAAGCTGCAACTAAGTGCAGCACTGCGTGCCAGCAGTTTTGAATATTTTAACCAGAAATGGAATCCCAGGTTAACGGCTGTATATGCACTTTCCAAATCAGATTTTATCCGTTTCTCCTATCAAAACGGTTACCGGTTCCCAAGCATATTTGAAGGATTTTCAAATATCAACAGTGGCGGGGTAAAACGCGTAGGCGGATTAAAGATCATGTCAAATGGGGTTTTTGAAAATACATGGTTAAAAAATTCAATCGATACTTTTCAGGCAGCTGTAAATAAAGATGTCAATACACAGGGTTTAACCCAGGCTGCTGCAATTGACAAGAATAAGGGGCTTTTACAACGCAATACTTACTCTTACCTGCAGCCAGAGCAGATGCATTCGTTGGAAATTGGCTATAGGGGCATTTTGTTAGACAACAGGCTATCTGTTGATGCAGATTTTTATTATAATTTTTATTCAAACTTTATCGCCCAGATCGAAGGAAGTATCCCCAACACACAGGATAGCACACAAATACCAGCCGCTTTATATGACAGGAATAAACAGAGCCGGTACCGTCTCTGGACCAATTCCAAGACAGTAGTCCGCAATTACGGTGCAGAACTGGATCTGCACTATATGATCACCAACCATTATTCATTATCGGCCAATGCCAGTTACCAGGCTTTGGAAAGAACAAACCGAAATGATGGCCTTGAAGATGGCTTCAATACACCAAAATGGATGGCTAATGCAGGCATAAACGGTACTCATGTTTACAAACAGTTAGACTTTGCTGTAACCCTTAAGTACCAGAGCAATTATTATTGGCAATCCTTTTTAATAAATGGCGATGTGCCAACTGTTTTTAATGCAGATTGTATGCTGCAATATTCATTTTCCAAACCTTCAGTAGGAATAAAACTGGGGGCGACCAATGTCCTGAATAAGTATTATTATTCCATTTTAGGTGGCCCGCAAATTGGTGGATTCTATTATACCACCCTTACCTATTCATTCAGGTAAACTAAAAGTATAATATACACCTGTTTTCAAAAAATTACTGCATTTTTAAGCTGTGAAAATCAGTGTGATCATACCGGTATACAATGAAGCTGAAAACATCGGCACACTCATTGCATTTATTCTGCAACATGGCGGTGATTCCCTGGCCGAAGTGCTGGTGGTAGATGCCGGCAGCCAGGATGATACCATTGCTATTGCCCGAAATGCTGGTGCCACCGCTATTGCTTCACCGCAAAAAGGCAGGGCTGCACAGATGAATTATGGCGCATCCTTAGCAACCGGTGATGTTTTTTATTTCATTCATGCCGATACATTACCGCCTGCGAGTTTCGCAGCCGATATCAGGGATATTTTGTCACACGGCTATGACCTGGGCCGTTACAGAACCCGGTTCAACAGCACAAGAATAATACTGTGCCTGAACGCTTTTTTTACCCGCTTTGATTTATTTGTGTGTTATGGGGGCGATCAAACACTGTTTATCAAACGTACATTGTTTGAAAGCATCTGCGGATTTGATGCTGCTATGCATATCATGGAAGACTATGATATTGTGAGGCGGGCCAGGCAAAAAGGAAAATACAGTATCATACCTAAAACAGTACTGGTCTCGGCCCGTAAATATGATACCAATAGCTGGTGGCGCGTGCAGCATGCCAATTATACTATCGTAAAAATGTTCAAACAAGGTGCATCACAGGAAGCGATGGTTAAACGGTATAAAGAATTATTGGATTACCGTTAAGGATGCATCCCGCTTAATTGTTTTTTCGTACATTCAGCAGAAGTCTATATCGCATGCAGGAAATCATTTCTGGTATTCAACAGGTTGGAATAGGCGTCGCTGACGCGCAGGAAGCCAAACTGGTGTATAAAACACTGTTTGGCATGAATGTACTGGTATTTGACGATAAGGCAGAGGCTGCACTGATGAGCGCTTATACAGGACAGATGGTTCACAACAGACGTGCCATCCTCTCCCTGAACATGTGTGGTGGCGGTGGCTTTGAAATATGGCAGTTTACCAGCCGTACACCCTCTAAACCACCCCATCCGCCATTACCCGGTGACCTGGGGATATTTGCCGTGAAGATCAAAGCCAGGAATGTGCAATCAGCACACCACTACTTTTCACACCTCCCAAACGTAACGCTTTCCGGTATTTATGACAGTCCCGATAACAGAAAACACTTCTGGCTGTTGGACTGCTACGGCAACCATTTCAATATTGTTGAAGGTGATGAGTGGTTCAAACCGGGTTGTGAGATCTGTGGCGGCGTATCCGGTGCTGTGATCGGCGTGAGTAATATGGACAGGGCATTACATTTTTACAAAGAATTGCTGGGCATTCATGAAGTGGTGTACGATCAAACGGCTTCCATCAATGATCTACCAGATGCTGCTGTTACCGGTCAGCCATTCAGGCGCGTGCTACTGAAAAAACAGGTAGCCGTTCATGGAGCATTCAGCAAATTGCTGGGCGCTGTTCAGATTGAATTGATAGAAGCGAAGGGAAGAACACCCCGAAAAATTTATGCAGATCGTTTCTGGGGCGATTGTGGCTTTATTCATCTTTGCCTGGATGTATTGCACATGAACCAACTCAAATGCAATATGCATAACGTTGGATACCAGTTTACGGTTGACAGCGCCGATTCTTTTGCCATGGGCGATTCGGCCGGCAGGTTTTGTTATGTGGAAGACCCAGATGGCACACTCATAGAACTGGTGGAAACACACAAAGTACCCCTACTGAAAAAATTCGGTCTCTATCTTAATCTTAAAAACCGGAAAGACAACAAGCCACTACCCAACTGGATGATTGGTATGCTGGCACTCAATAAGATCAGGTAAGCAACCGTATCTTAACAGCAACCACCTCCATCGTAAAACCAGGTGGACTCAGAAATGAAGATATCCTGCCTGTTTAGTTTTGCCAGGTTACCTCCTGTTTTGTCGCATACTGCCAGTGGCTGGTTGGGCATAAGTACATGTCCTTTGTTATCATCAAAACATTCCTCATCGCCAAAATATATGGCTGTTTTGCCGGTAAATACACAGGGGCCGTCTGCCGGCATCGGGTCTTTGATGGCACATACTTCCACGCTTTCAATATAGAGCAACCTGTCTGTTGCATAATGTTTGGGATCCAATATCCTGTATGGCCTTTTAGCCCGCACTTCCACCGTTCCAAAACCAATATCAGTGATCATTTTGATATACTCCTTCAGTGGCAGTGCTCCGCTGAGGCATAAAGCCCTCAATCGTTCATCGTTTTGCAATATAGCTGGCATAGCCACTTCACAGATAGGATCACTCAATACCAAACGCCCGTGTGGTTTTAATACGCGGTACATTTCTTTTAACGCCTGTACTAACTCCTCCTGTTTGAAAATATTGAACAGGCAGTTTTGTGCTGCTACATCAATGCTATTGCCTGCCACCGGTAAATGCAATGCATCGCCTTTGTGCAGGTGTACAAATTCGCTTTTAAACCAGGGATTCAATACTTCTGCGAGTAAAAAATTTTCCTTGCAGGCTGTGAGCATTTCGTCTACAATATCCACGCCAGTAACACCACCGGGTTGCCTGTTGAAATAAGAAAACTGCAATAGCTCCATTCCACCGCCAACACCTACATATAAGATTTTCGGATTGCCAGCCAGGTCGCGCGGATGCACGGTACTGCCGCATCCGTAATTCATTTCCAGCATTTTCTGTGGTATGTCAAGTTCCGGCAACTGCCATACCGGTGTAGTGGTACAACACAAACCTTTCTGCGGGTTTTCTGCGGCTTCCTTGTAAACATTACGGGTAGTTTCGAGGTAACTCATGGGATGATTATTGGTGATGATTATTTTGTTGCTGATGATTGATCCAGTCCTCCTCGGTATCAATATCCGAAAGCACTGGCAATAATTTGTATGATAGCTGCATCCGTTGCAGATCGGCCATGGTGGACCTCAATACCTGGGCTGTACTCCAGGCCTTGTCTTCAAACAAAGGTAAATGCAATTGCCGCATACCGAGCAGATAATAACCGCCGTCAACCGATGGACCAATGACCACTTCGCTGTGATGCAACTGTGCAAAAGCGGTTTCAATGCAGGTAGCTGTAAGTGCCATGCAGTCACTTCCTATGATGCACACTTTGCGATACTGTTTTTGGAATAATCGCTCAAATGCATTTTTCATCCGTCCGCCTAAATCTATTCCTTGTTGCTCCCTGATCATGAACCCGCCATCCTCGTATGTCCAGATATTAAAATTGTCCGCCTCAAACGGTTCTGCGTAGAATACAAACTTATCCACGGGCAGCTCTTTTGTAATAGCATGCGTATGAAGCAACAGTTTCTTATAGATGGCCAATGCCATTTCATTGCCCATTGTATAAGCCAGCCGGGTTTTCACTTTTCCGGGCACCGGGTTGCGTACAAAAATAATCAGCGCTTCTTTCAATGGTTTTATTTTATGCTGTTACTGCACCACCGCAACTGCTGCCCGCTCCGGCCGTACAGCCATAACAGTGCTGGTTGACAACAATGTTTCTGCTGCTGACGGCTTCCTGGTTGTATGTTGACAGGTGCTGTGATTCACTGCAATTCACCTTAAGGTCCAGCATCTGGTTAAAATCGCAATCATACAGGTATCCATCCCAGCTCACCGATAGTGTATTCCGGCACATCACACTCTTTGCTGCTGCCGGGTTAAAAGCGTTTACCAGTTTTTCCATATAGGTTGCATAATTGCCGCTCACCAGCAGGTAATCGAGGTAACGGCTGATGGGCATATTCGTAATAACAAAGAGGCTGTTGAATATAATGCCAAACTCTTTTGCCAATGATACTTTGTATTCGCGTTCCAGTACAGTTTGTGCCGGCGGCAAAAAAGCGCCGGCCGGATTGTATACAAGGTTGAGAATCAAACCCGATCCTTCTATCCCATATCCAACCGCATTGAGCATTTGCAGCGCCTCGATACTATCCCGGAATACCCCATCGCCACGTTGCCTGTCTGTTCTGTCCTGCGTATAAAAGGGTAAGGATGAGACCACTTCCATATTGTTTTGTTTGAAAAATTCCGGCAGGTCGTTGAATCGTTTGTTGGCCAGGATGATGGTCAGGTTACAACGTACAATGATATGCCTGTTCAGTTTTTTGATCGCTTCCACGAACCACCTGAAATCAGGATTCAATTCCGGAGCGCCACCAGTAAGGTCAACCGTTGTAAACCCCGGATTAGCAGATAATACGTCAAGGCACAATTGCATGGTTTCTCTTGTCATGATCTCTTTCCGGTCGGGCCCCGCATCTACATGGCAATGTTTGCAAACCTGGTTACACATCTTGCCTACATTTACCTGGAATATTTCAGGTACTGTCGGTTTCAGTGGAAACAATTCAATTGATTTCAGCTTATCTGCAAACAACGGAAATGCATGCTGGTGTTCCAGTATGTCTACCTGATGCCCTGCATCTGCCAATACGCTTTTGAGTGCCTGTAATGATTTCATGTGTAATTATTGATACAAGCTTACATGGCTATTTTTTTCACTTTGTTCATCATCTGTACACCATGCACCAACGCCGCACCTCCTTTAATTGCAGCGCTTACATGCACCGCTTCCATCATCTGTGCTTCACTCCACCCCTTCTCATAGGCATCGCTGCTGTATGCATCAATACAATAGGGACATTGAACAGCATGGGCTACAGCCAGTGCGATCAATGATTTTTCTCTTGCAGTAAGAGCGCTGTCTGCAAAGACGGCACCATACCATCCAAAAAATTTATCAGCCAGCTCTTTTTGGTATTCACCAATGGAGCCAAACCTGCCAAGGTCTTCCGCATTATAATAATGATCAGTCATAAGAAGTTGTTTTAGCTTGAGTAATTACTTAAGTAAAGTGTCCAGTCGTATTTTTTAAACCGGATGGCCGGATGTTTATCAACACCGATAACACCATATTGTTGTAACAACCCGATCATTTTTTTCTTCCCCCCGAAATCGTGCCTGAACCATCCCATAATGGCCGGCAATTGAATGGTGTTGGTAATTGTATCATATTCCGACTCACCATTCAGGTAAGCCCTGGTTGCAAGGTCTAATTGCCGACTGATCTGGCTGCTGTTGTAAAAAGCAACAGGCGGGCAGCTCTTAGCACCACAGTTAAGAGCAAAATGAATACGGTAATCGAGCCGGGATACACGGAGTGCCTTTTCTGTGCGCCCGGGAAACGGCCTGCCCAGGTAGCCCAGGCTCCATTTGATCTTTGAACGTCGCAGCAGGCCATGCTCTATCTGATCAAGGCTGAACATTTTACCGGCAATTTGTATTTCCCTGCTTTTAAAAAAACGGCCCCTGCTTTTGTATTGTAACGGGTCTTTTTTCAACCTTGCCTGGGTAAACCCATTGTAGAGGTTGATCCAGAATGCCATTTTTTCATTGTCTGTACTGAGTTGACTAACCAGGTCCTGGTATTTCAATGCCGCCAGTTGGTGTTGGTACATGTCTGTTTCCTTGCCCCTTTTGGCAGCGAACATGAAATGCTGTGACAATTCCACCAATGGATTATTAGCCTGGGCATTGACCGTAGTCATCATTCCTGCAACATACATTATAACAGGCATTATAAATAGCGTAAACCTCATGTTAATAAATATACGGTTTAAAATCATGCTATGTACGGATACTGATAGGAGATAGTTTTATCTGTTGCGCTAAAAAACGGATATTAGCACACAAAAGTTATCACCATGGACCATATGCTCACCAAGATCACGGAATCAGTGGATTTTCTTCGTCAAAAAGGATTTGCAGGTGCTGATGCCGGCATTGTATTGGGTACCGGATTGGGTTCTTTTATTGACCTGCTGGAGGAAAAGCAAACGATTCCCTATCATGAAATACCTCATTTTCCTATGGCAACTGTAGAATTCCATAAAGGCCAGCTTGTCGCAGGCAGGATAGGTTCCCGCAAAGTAATCGCTATGCAGGGTCGCTTTCATTATTATGAAGGCTACAGTATGCAGCAGATCACTTTCCCGGTAAGAGTGCTCAAAGGATTGGGCATTCAATTCCTTTTATTAAGTAATGCTGCAGGTGGTATGAATCCCGCTTTTAAAAAGGGCGACCTGGTACTGATTGATGACCATATCAACCTGCAGCCCGAGAACCCTTTGAGGGGTTTGAATGATCCGGCATTTGGCAACAGGTTTGTGGATATGAGCCAGCCCTACAATCTTCATTTAAACCAGTCCATCGCAAACGAAGCCCGGCAAATAGATGTTTCCATCAAGCGGGGTGTATATGTGGCAGTTCCGGGCCCCAATCTCGAAACTAGGTCAGAATACCGCTACCTGCGCGGTATTGGCGCCGATATGGTGGGCATGAGTACCGTACCTGAAGTGCTTGTTGCCAATCATATTGGTCTGGCCTGTGCAGCCGTTAGCGTGATCACTGATGAATGCGACCCCGACCACCTGCTACCGGTTGATATCAGCGAGATCATTGCTGTGGCGGGTAAGGCGGACCGGCAACTGAGTAAAATATTAGCGCAGGTATTGATCCATCATAAAAGTAGGGTTTAAAAATTTGGCTGCTGCTTATTAATAATTTGTATCGCTTCATTCACTGCTTTTTAAAGTCCTGCAACCAGGTATGTTTTCCCTTTTTCTGTGTTAAAATCTATGATGTTGCCATTTGTATGATCAATGTCCACCAGTTTGGCCTGTGTGTTCTTTTCTGCAGGGGGGGTGCCATAAGCGGTGTTCAGCAGGTTGGGATTGACACCTGTTGCATCGGTCGTATTTACTCCCAACACTTTTACCGGGTGTAAAGTGCGTATACGGCAATTGCCGCCGCTACCCGATACAATTTTGCCATGGATCAATTTACCATCTTTCCATGACAGGTCTACCGTAAAGTTTCCTCTTGCTTTGATTCCTGTTACCGTTCCTTCTTTCCATGCAGCAGGTAATGCAGGTAATAAAGAGAGATAACCTGCATGGCTTTGCAATAACATTTCGGTCATGCCCGCTGTTGCACCAAAATTTCCGTCAATCTGGAAGGGCGGGTGCGCATCAAACAAATTGGGATAAGTACCGCCACCACCCATGGTTTCATTTTTTTCATTCGGGTTGATATAATTAAACGCTGCACTTAATATTTTGTACGCATGCTCACCATCCTGCAGCCTGGCCCACCAGTTGATCTTCCAGGCCATGGACCATCCTGTACTTACATCGCCTCTGTGAATGAGTGATTGTTTGGCAGCAGCAGCCAGTTCAGGTGTTGCCCTGTTCGTGATCTGGCTGCCCGGGAACAGTCCAAACAGATGAGACAAATGCCTGTGCTTGTCATTCGGATCATCCCAGTCCCTGAACCATTCCTGCAATTGTCCGTATTGGCCAATATGAAAAGGATATAGTTTTTCTTTTGCCCTGGTCAGTTGGTTGCGAAATGCATCATCGGTTTGCAGTGCTTCTGCTGTTTTGACAACTGCTGTGAACAATTCACGGATGATGGACATGTCCATTGTTGATGCCATGCCCAACTCGTATTCTTTGCCTTTGATTTTGATGGTGTTTTCGGGTGAAGTAGACGGATTTGTGACTAAGAATCCTGTCTGCTGATCTTCCACCAACCAATGCAGCATGAATTGCGCTGCGCCTTTCATCAGCGGGTAAGCTTCTTCCCGCAGGAATTTTTTATCGCCTGTAAACAAATAGTGCTCCCACAAATGGGTACTTAACCAGGCACCCGCCATAGGCCAGGCAGACCAGCGGGGAGCGCTTTTCGGATCCAAGTCATATCCGCCAGGTGGTGATGTCTTGGCCCAGAGGTCTGAATTATGATGCACTACCCAACCTTCATTGATATTGTAATTGACTTTTGCAGTAACGGCTCCGTTCACCGCCAGTTCCTTCATAAAATCAAACAAGGGCTGGTGGCATTCGGAGAGATTGGTATTCTCAGCCAACCAGTAATTCATTTCTGTATTGATGTTAGTGGTATAGTTACTACCCCAGGGCGGTTGCACCTGGTCATTCCAGATACCCTGCAGGTTAGTAGGTCTTGAACCTGGTCGGGTAGAAGCAATCATCAGGTAACGGCCAAACTGATAATACAACGCCTGCAACTGGTTGTCATCCTTTGTTTTTCCAAAATGCTGCAAGCGTTGGTCCGTTGGCAGCGACATGGCTGTTACATTTTCACCAAGATACAATGTTACCCGATTGAACAGCGATTGATAATCTGCAATATGCCGTTGCTTTAAGACTACATAATTTTTTGCCATCGCCTTTTGCAGGTTTGCTTTAGCTGCAATAGACGGGTCTTTACCATGCTGACCAGATGATTTATCAAAACCATTGAAACTGGTAGCTTCGGACAGGTAGATGGTTACCGCATCTGCACCATTCACTGTTATTCCATTGTCTTTCCTTTTTACCCTACCATTTTCCGCTACTACTTTCACATGTACTTCAAAATTCATTCCCTCTCCTCCAGGGTCTTCGTCATACTCCACCTGCTTTGATTCGTATGAACGGCTTGCGACAAACTTTGGCGCTTTACCACGCAATACCATGTAATTATCCGTTATCGTATTCACTCGGCAGTGTAACTTACTGGTGAGTGATGTATGTAAACCTATTGTACCTTTTTTATCTGCTGTAATGCGAACGATCATGACCTGGTCAGGGTGACTGATAAAAGTTTGCCGGGTATACGTTACACCATCTGCTGTATACCGGACGGTTGCCACCGCATTATGCAGGTCAAGGTCACGGTAGTACTTTGCGGGCATTGTATCTTTCAACATTAACTTTACCCACAGATCCGCCAGCGGAAGGTAGCGTGCAGAATAAGGCCCCTGCATTTTTCTCCAGAGTGCAGCGGCGCTGTCATAGTTTCCCGCAGTAACCTGTTGCCGTACCAATGGCAATACTGTTGGCCCATCAGGGTTGTTACCCGGGTTGGGGTACCCGGACCAAAGCGTATTATCGTTTAACTGAAAACGCTCTGTTACCACACCTCCGAAGACCATCGCTCCGGTTTTGGCATTGCCCAATGGCAATGCTTCTTCCCAAATAGCAGCAGGACGATTGTACCAGAGCTTTAGTGTAGTATACCGGTACTGCGCCTGCCCGGTTGCAGGAATTACGGCCATAGCACTCCAACAGAATGATACCAGCAATTGTTTCATCAGTTTATCGTTTTCAGCAGCCAGCGGTGCGGGCAAGCATTATTTTATAATATAAAATATTATTGTACGAATTAAACCGAAGTAACCAACTTTTCTTTCTTAGCAGGTCCTGCTTATTGACATAGTAATAAGCAATCTTACCTTAGATGCAAGCGTGGAAATGCTACACGTGAGGCTAAACAATAGTCCTGGCAATACCCATTTCCAGGCCTCGCAGTTCTGCCATACCCCTGAGACGGCCGATAGCAGAGTAGCCGGGATTGGTTTTCTTTTTCAGGTCGTCCAGCATTTGATGGCCATGGTCGGAGCGCATGGGGATGGCAATTTTCCGGTGCCGCATCACCTGTACGATTTCCTTCACTACTGCATACATGTCTACATCTCCCTCGAGGTGATTGTCTTCGTAAAAATCGCCCCATTCATTGCGCCTGGTACTGCGCAGGTGGATGAAGTTGATGCGGTCGCCGAATTGCTTCACCATGGCGGGCAGGTCATTGTCGGCCCTTACACCAAAAGAGCCGGTACAGAAGCAAAGGCCGTTGTACAGGGAAGGCACTGCAGTGAACAATGCTGCTACATCTGCCGCAGAAGTAACAACCCTGGGCAATCCGAACAGGGCATAAGGCGGATCATCAGGATGTATGACCATCTTCACCCCCATTTCTTCTGCCACGGGAATGACTTCCTGTAGGAAATGAACCAGGTGCTGACGCAGGCGATTTTCATCAATGCCTTTATATGTATTCAATGCAGACTGGAACTGTTCCAGTGTGAAGCTTTCTTCACTGCCCGGTAAACCTGCGATGATATTGCGTTGTAACAACAACCTGTCGGCATCACTCATCTGTTCAAACCTATGCCTGGCTCTTTCCAGGTCTGCTTGGGCATATTCTTTTTCCGCGCCTTTGCGTTGCAGCATAAAAACATCAAAAGCAATAAAGGCGGCTTTTTCAAAACGAAGCGCCCTGGAACCATCTGCTACTTCATAAGCCAGGTCTGTGCGTGTCCAGTCAAGCACTGGCATAAAATTATACGTAACGATCTTAACACCGCAGTCCGCAAGGTTGCGGATGCATTGCTTATAAGTTTCTATATACGTTTTAAAATTACCTGTCTGTGTCTTAATATCCTCATGAACAGGTACACTTTCCACAACATCCCATCTCAGACCCGCCGCCTCCACTTCTTTGATCCGCTTTGTAATTTCTTCAACTGTCCATACTTCCCCATTGGGTATATGATGTAACGCTGTTACCACACCACTGCATCCCGCCTGGCGAATATCAGTTAAGCTAACCGGGTCTGCCGGGCCAAACCAACGCATTGTCTGTATCATCGATGGTTGCTGTATGTTATTATTATGCGCTGACATCAGTATACTATTCTTTTAATAAAAGTTTATTATTGTTTTCCCGGGTGTTATTATACGCCGCCAAATATTGAGAAACCGCCATCCACACAGATCATGGCGCCGGTTACAAATTGTGAAGCATCACTTAACAACCATACCAGTGCTCCTTTTAATTCGTCGGGGCTACCAAAACGTTTGAAGGGTGTTTGTCTGATGACTAATTCTCCCCTTTCCGTATAACCGCCAGCTGGTTTTGTCAGCAGGTTGCGGTTTTGTTCAGTAAGAAAGAAACCTGGCGCCAACGCGTTCATCCGTATCTTATCGCCATAACGGTTGGCCAGTTCTACTGCAAACCATTGGGTATAACAGTCAACCGCTGCTTTGCCCATATTGTATCCCAATACTTTTGTAATAGCTCTTTTTGAATTCATGGAAGAGATGTTTACAATACTTCCCTTCCCATTTTTGGCAATTGCCTCCCCAAATACCTGTGTAGGGATCAGTGTGCCCCATAAATTAATATCCAGCACCTGTTTCATGCCTTCCATTTTCATGCGGAAGATATCTTCATCAGGCTGCAGCACACCAGCAGGCATATTGCCTCCTGCAGCATTTACGAGGCCATCTATTTTACCATAAGTTGCCAGCACTTTTTCTTTCGCTGCCACCAACTGGTTTTCTTTTAGTACATCTGCTACCAATGCCAGCGCTTTTCCCCCTGCTTTATTAATCGCATCGGCGCGTTCGCTGGCAACTGCTTCATTCCTTCCGAGGATACAGGCAATGCCGCCTGCTTCCACAATGGCGTTCACAAATGAATTTCCCAGTATTCCGGTCCCCCCGGTCACTACAATTACTTTACCAGCCAGCGAAAAATTGTTTTCCATGTTTTATCCTGCATTTAATTCCTGTTAAAATACCACAAACAGCCGCACAACTTACACCAGTTCAACTGAAAACAATTGGTATATCAATTAATTTATTTTAATCAGCCGTCAGCTAATTGCGTGTCAGAGGCCTTAAAAACGGCTCTGACAGTCATTATATTCTTCGAATTTGATTAAATAAAACAAAGCAGGCGCATGAATTGAATTCTTTTTTTACGAAAACGTTTACGTGGGCAAAGAAATATCCCCATACTACTGCCTATACTGACCGGTTCGAGTTGCTATGCTGGCCTAGTTCACCACACTACTTGGCGCGCCAAGTGGTTATACTGACCAGTTCAGCACAACTAGCTGACCACTTCAACTTACTATGCTGACAGAGTCCACAACACCACCTGGTGCGTCAGCTGGTTATACTGAATAGTCAGCACAACCAGCTGACCACTTCGACTTACTATGCTGACGGAGTCCGCCACACCACCTGGCGCACCAATTTACTATACTTGTAGCCTTCCGGGTTTTTGACTTATTATAGTGCTAACTCCGCACTTTTATGTTTGTCGTTCATCTTTTATTTAATAGTTCGAAAATATCTATCGAAGCATCTTTTTGATACCAAAACGATTATGTTTACTTTAAAAACCATTGAGATAACCTAATATTGTGTTCGTCTGCATCATTAGACTGACATGTCCCTGCGAAGGAACAATGGCCAATTGCGATTTTGGCATTGCTCCAAAATCAGCACATACAGCACCTCCCAATAGTTGATACGTTTTTATCAACTCAATTTTATCCAGGCCGTCATTGTCGCCCGAGATCAGTAATACAGGCGAAGTGATTTTAGCAATATTGGTTTCACCCATGTTGAATGGTACCCCAGCAAAAGCAATCATCTGTTCTAAGAACTTTGTCCATTTTGTTTTGTCAGGCGCTACTGCATCGTATGCCACTTTCATAGGAGTTTCCGTAAAAAATTCAGGCTTCATAGTTTTAAACGCACTAGTTACTGCGGGCTGCCAACCACTACTTTTATAAGTAGAAGAAATGATCACTAATTTTGTTACCCGTTTTGGGCTTTGTATGGCCAACTGATAAGCCACGGAGCCCCCCATGCTATATCCTGCAACATCCGCACTGTCAACTTTTAAATAATTCATTACTCCTTCCACATCACTTGCCAGGGTAGCTAGGTCTAATTTTCTGTCTGAAAACGGTGTGTGTCCATGCCCCTGCAATTCAATGGCAATTACTTTTCTTGTTTTTGACAATTCAGGTATTAATTGCCCCCAGTTCATCTCAATGGTGTAAAAAGCACCATGCAGTAAAACAATAGGCCTACCCTCACCATATACTTCGTAATAAACTTTAATGCCATTAACAGGTACGTAGCCACTGTCGGCAGGTTTACTTTGTTGCCCTTTAGAGTGAAATACTGTAAAAAAAAGCATAGCAATTATTAATACCGGTTTGGGGACATTACACCCCTTAAATACTCTTTTCATAAACGTTATTTAAATTATTTGGATTAATTGACAATACAAAGATCGAAGGCATTTAAGGATTTTACACTATGTAAAAACGACAAATTGAGGGGTGGATCGCGACAATATATTGCCGTACAAAAAAAGGCTCTATCAATCTGATAGAACCTTTGCGTGATTAAGTGGAGAGTATCGGGGTCGAACCGACGACCTCTTGCATGCCATGCAAGCGCTCTAGCCAACTGAGCTAACCCCCCGTATTTCAAAACATTTCAACCAGTGACCTTCCCGTAGCCTTACGGGACGCTCTAGCCGCCCCTTCCGAGGATTGCAAATGTAGGGCCTGGTAGTAATCTGTCAAAATTTTAGTTTCAGATTCAATCGATTGAGTCATAGCACGCGAGTTTCTATAAACTAAAAAAGTCTGCCGTAATCACAACTACAGCAGACTCTTATATAAAATCATTTTATCCTCAGAGACCAGCACTCCTCTATTACTTATTACTCCCAAATCTCTTCCTTACCCTGCAGCCAACCCTTGACTGCTTCCGTGGTAACGGATTTGGGTCTTTCAAGCGGAAGGCCGAGGGCCCTGTCCCAGCAAAGGCTTGCCATTACACCCAGGGCGCGGCTTACGGCAAAGAGTACTGTATAGAATTCATATTCCACCAGCCCATAGTGAACCAGTAATGCACCACTATGCGCATCAACATTGGGCCAGGGATTCTTTATTTTACCTAATGATTGGAGGATCGGCGGCACTGTTTCATATATTTTCCAAACAGTGTTCACCAATTTATCATCCGGCATATGCTTTTTACCAAATTCCATCTGGGCAGTGAAACGTGGATCTGTTTTACGTAATACAGCATGTCCATATCCGGGTACTACTTTACCGGATGACAAAGTTTTCTGCACGTATGCTGCAATCTGTTCTTTGGATGGATCATCCGTGCCCAGTTCCTCCTGCATTTCAAATATCCACTTAATCACTTCCTGGTTAGCCAGTCCATGCAGGGGCCCTGCCAATCCATTCATACCTGCTGCATAACTAAGGAAGGGATCACTCAATGCCGAACCCACCAGGTGTGTAGTATGTGCAGACACATTGCCGCCTTCATGATCGGCATGGATGGTCATATATAAACGCATCAGCTCTTTGAAACTTTCGTCTTCAAAGCCCATCATATGGGCAAGGTTACCGGCCCAGTCGAGCAGGCCATTAGGCTGGATATGATCGTTATTCTTGTATTTCCTGCGATAGATATACGCCGCAATACGCGGCAGCCTGGCAATCAGATCCATGGTATCATCGTAGATGGGATTCCAGTAATCTTTCTTATTAATTCCTTTGGCGTAGTCTTTAGCAAAATTGCTTTCTGTCTGCAAAGCCATTACCCCCGTTACAAACATGGTCATAGGGTGCGCGCTGATCGGCAATGCATCAATGGTATCGAAAACATAATTGGGTACATGACTGCGACGCTGCCATACACTGGTGATATGCGCTGCATCTTCTTCAGCAGGTAATTCGCCTACCAGCATCAGGTAGAACAATCCTTCCGGCAAAGGTTCACCGCCACCTGGCGCTTTGGGTAATTTAACCTGTAATTCAGGAATCGAATATCCCCTGAAACGGATACCTTCCTGTGCATCAAGGAGACTGGTTTCAGTAACTAACCCTGTAATTCCTCTCATTCCCTGGTAAACCTGTGATAAAGTTACTTCGCCAATTTTTTTGCTTCCATGTTCTTTCAGCAACTCTTTAATTTCTGTATTCGCAGCATCAGCTTTTGCCTTGAACCTTTCCTTGATAATCCCCATGACTATTTTTTTTGTTTTGTAGCTTGCCCTTGGTATACCCGTTGAAAATCCTATTGTTAGCGGTTTCAAATGGATGGCTAAAGGTAAAACAAGTTGCCTTCCATAACAAATGAAATAGAAAAACAGGCAGAAATCATCGCGAATTTTACTTGGGCGCCCTTCGGTAAAGATATATTACAACAAAAACGAATATCGCATTAGGTATCCATGCGGCTATCAATGGAGGCAGGTCTCCTTTGGTAGAAAATATGGTGGAAAACCGATCCGTAATAATAAACAGCGCTGCCGTCATGAAACCCACTGCCAGGTGCACCCCACTGCCACCCCTGACCTTTCTTCCGGCCACAATAGCCCCGATCAATGTCAACAGTAATACCGTAACACAGGTAGCATCCCTTCGGTAACGTTCTATTTTAAGTTCATTCAACCCTTCTGATCCTCTCATTTCTTCTAACCGGATAAACCGTTTCAGGTCGGGTGTAGTGAGTTTGTCTTTGGTGTATTTATCGCGACTCAGGTCCAGCGGCTTGAAATTAAAGCTGACAAATTCAGCCCCATTGATCGCTACTTTTTCTTTCAGGCTGTCTATTTTCCGATCGAGCACCGATTCCAGTTTCCATTTTTTAGTGGCAGTATCCCAGGAAATGGCATCTGCACGCATGTTCTCTACCGCTTTGTCCCCTTTTATCGTATAGGAAAAAAAAGGCCCTCCTCTTTTGGTAAGTGTGTCATACGAATAGATCCCTGCATAGGTAAAAGAGTCCATACGCAAATAAATATTACTGCTGGAGTTCAGCAATGCATTGTAGGAAGAGTTGGCATCAATGTATTTAGCTTCAAATGCGCCCCGTACCTGGTTGGCCCTTGGCACTACATATTGGTTGGCATACCAGAGCATCAGGGCAAGTATGCCTCCTCCTATCCAATAAGGGCGCAGCCAGCGGCCATAAGTGGTGCCGCTCGCAAGTATGGCAATGATCTCGCTTTTACCGGCCATCTTGGAGGTAAAAAAAATCACTGCAATGAATACGAAAAGCGGGAATAAAAGCGCAACAATATGCGGAATGAACCCATAATAGTAATCAGTGATGATATGTTTGAGCCCGAGGTGTGACCTGTTGAAGTCCTCCGTTTTTTCACTTACATCCACCACCACCGCTATAATGGTAAAAAGGAAGATGGCAAAAAAGAAGGTTGTTAGAAATTTCTTCAGTATATACCAGTCGAGTTTCTTCATGGAGTGATAAAACTATAAAACAAAAGCGCAATTACGCAAAAGAATCCCTGAACTATAACCTCTGCTTAACAATGTCAAGCATTTCCCGTTTCCAGGAAACAAAACTGTTGTCAAGGATATGTTTTCTTGCCTCTCCCACCAGCCATAAATAGAATGCCAGGTTCTGTATACTGGCCAATTGCAATCCTAATAACTCTTCCGATATAAAAAGATGGCGCAGGTAAGCCTTTGTATAGTACTGGCTGATCTCAGCAGGCAGACCAGGGTCAATGGCTGAGAAATCACTTGCCCACTTCTTATTCCTGATATTAATGACACCCTGCGTCGTAAACAGCATTCCGTTACGGCCATTGCGCGTAGGCATTACGCAATCAAACATGTCAATGCCCAGGTCAATGCACTCCAATATGTTCCAGGGCGTTCCCACCCCCATCAGGTAACGTGGTTTATGGGAGGGAAGATCAGCTGCACACAGTGCCGTAAATTCATACATCATTTCCTCTGGTTCCCCTACACTCAACCCTCCTATCGCATTACCCGCCGCCTCTTTTGAGGCAATGTATTCACAGGATGCTCTCCTGAGATCCTTATAAGTACTGCCCTGTACAATGGGAAACAGGTGCTGTGTGTACCCGTATTTATCCGGTGTATCGGCCAATCGTTGAAAACACCTGTCCAGCCAGCGATGTGTGAGTCCCATGCTTTTTTTTGCATAGTCATATTCGCTGGGATAAGGCGGGCATTCATCGAATGCCATGATGATATCGGCGCCTATACTTCTTTGAATGTCCATGACCGACTCCGGGGAAAAAAGATGCCGGCTGCCATCAATGTGCGACTGAAACATAACGCCTTCTTCTTTGATCTTGCGGTTGGCTGCCAGTGAAAATACCTGGTAACCGCCACTATCGGTAAGGATGGGCCTGTCCCAGCTATTAAAGCGGTGCAGTCCCCCTGCGCCCTGCAGCACTTCCGTACCCGGCCTTAAGTATAAGTGATAGGTATTACCTAAAATGATCTGCGCCTGTACATCCAGCTTCAGTTGCTGCTGGGTAACAGCTTTCACACTCCCAACCGTGCCCACCGGCATAAAAATGGGCGTCATTATCTCCCCATGATCTGTGCTGATCCTCCCTGCCCGTGCTTTAGAGTCACCCGTTGCCGTTGCCTGCAATTCAAAAGTCAATGCTGCCATAGAGTGCAAAAGTACGTTTCCAAATTCCCAATCCCCAATTCCCAATTCCTTATTTTTGCCGCATGACAATACCGCTGCTTACCTGGCACATTACATTCTACCTGTTCTGTGCAGTGATCATCACCCAGGTTTTTTATTACCTGTTTTTTTTCAGAAGACTGGCTTTCTATCATCCTCCTGCCAAAGCAATCAATATTGAGCATCCCGTATCTGTTATCGTTTGTGCGAGGGATGAAGCGCATAACCTGGTGAAAACATTGCCAGGCTTATTAGTGCAGGACTATAAAACAACTTATGAGGTAGTGTTGGTCAATGATAATTCTACGGATGATACCAAATACCTGATCGATGAGTTCAGAAAATCGTTCAAGAACATCAATCTTATCCAGCTCACACAGGAAGCCAAGATGATCAGCGGAAAAAAATTCCCCTTGTCAATGGGCATTAAAAGTGCTAAATATGAGATCGTACTGCTTACCGATGCAGATTGTGTACCGGCCTCAGAATTCTGGATACAACAAATGCAGGATGGGTATGATGAAAACATCGAGATTGTATTGGGTTACGGGGCCTATCACAAAAAGCCCGGACTGCTGAATAAGCTGATCCGTTTCGAAACTTTTCATACGGCATTGCAATACCTGTCATACGCCCTGGCCGGCAAGCCTTACATGGGTGTAGGAAGAAACCTGAGTTATAAAAAAGAAGTATTCTTACGCAATAAGGGGTTTTCATCCATTAACCAGATACCCAGCGGGGATGACGACCTGTTCATTAACCAGGTGGCCACTTCAACCAATACGGCCATTTGTATTGAGCATACTGCACATACCCTGAGTGAGCCAAAGGAAAAGTGGAACGATTGGATGACACAGAAATACAGGCACTATACCACCAGTAAATATTACAAGAGAGGACACAAGTTCTGGCTGGGACTGTATTCCTTTTCTTTGTTCCTGGTCTATCCTTTGCTTGCCATATCCATTATATTCTTTAACTGGTGGATACCACTGGTTGTATTTGGTATCAGGTTCAGCATACAGGCAGTGGTCTTATTCAAAGGCATGAAAAAGCTGAATGAGAGCGACCTCTGGCCCTGGTTCCTGTTCATGGATATCTGGATGTTCTTCTATTATATTTTTACTGTTCCCGCTATATGGAAAGCACCACGCAAAAATTGGGATTGATATTACAGTACTTCAGTGATTTTACTGAAGAACAGTTACGGCAGTTTACTGCACTGGAAGAGCTGTATAAGGAATGGAACGCCAGGATCAATGTCATTTCAAGAAAGGATATTGACAGCATTTACCTGCACCATGTGCTTCACTCTTTAAGCATTGCTGCCATTGCAGATTTTCAGCCGGGTACCCAGGTGATCGATATTGGCTGCGGCGGTGGTTTTCCGGGTGTACCATTGGCCATTTTCTTTCCCCAGGTGAAATTTCACTTAGTTGACAGTATTGCCAAAAAATTAAAAGTAGTGAATGCAGTTGCCGAAGCGGCAGGTATTAAAAACATTACAACACAACATACCAGGGCGGAAGAAATTAAAAACAGGAAATTCGATTTCGCCGTTTCCCGTGCGGTGGCGCCTTTGAAAGACCTCTGGCAATGGAGCGCCCCGTTATTGAAGAAAGGACATACGCCGGAAATAGCAAACGGCCTCATTTGTCTCAAGGGTGGCGACCTGGCCCAGGAGATCTCGGAAAGCCGCCTGCGCCCCCGTATGATGCCGATTGATAAGATATTCCCGGAACCTTATTTTGAAGAAAAATACATTCTTCATGTAACAAAATGATTCCTTCAGGGAAATTATAGTTTGACAATATCTCTCCTCACTGCTTCCAGGCAGAGACCTACCCGGCTCTGCACTTTCATTTTTTGAAAAAGGGTTTCGCGATAGCCGTCAATCGTGCGCTCGCTTAGCCCCATTTCGGCCGCAATCTGTTTGTAGGTCTTATCGCTGCACGCATGCTGCAGAAATATTTTCTCTTTTTCAGAGAGGTTCAGCAGTTCTTTATCCTGCTCTGCTTTCAGCAACCTCCTGTAATTGATATTACTGGCATCTGCATTATAGTATCCTTTGAGATGTATCTCATTCAGCGCTTTTTCCAATTCATCCGGATGGGTATCTTTTAACAGATAAGCACAACAGCCACCCCGGATCATATCAATGATCACCTGGTCATTGTCATTCATGGAAAGCGCCACTAATTTTACCTGAGGGTAAGCAGTACTCAACCATTTGACCGTCTCCACCCCGTTCATGACCGGCATATTCACGTCAACAAGCATGATATCCGGTAAACCATTGCTTTTTGTCAGTTTTTCCTGCAGGTCTTTTCCGTTCAATGCCTCTATCACCACTTTGTAATCTTTGAATGTTGTCAGCATCAGGCTGACTGACTTAACAAATAGCTGGTGATCGTCTACAATGCCTATCCTGATCATAATTCCATTGGTTTAACAGGTAATTGAATGGCAACAACGGTGCCCCCTTCGGGTGCTTGCTGCCATGTTATGACACCACCCAGCAAATGGGTGCGGTGTTTCATATTCAGCATACCCAGACCATCAGGCTTAACTGTTTCTTTTGTAAAACCCTTACCGTCATCTTTTATCGTAACTGTGAGCAATGCCTGGTTTTCAGCAATAGCGATCTGGATATGTTGTGCCTGGGCATGCTTTACTGCATTCTGCATGGCTTCCTGCACAATACGGAACAGGATGAGCTGCTCATCGCTCTTCAAGGGGAGACGTTCGATGTGCACAAACTCAAAATACAGGGCGCCGGTTGCGTTAAGCCGATGGATCTCAGTTCCCAGGTTTTCAATAAAATTAAACTGCTCCAGCCATTCTTTGTTCAATGATTTGGAAAGCGAACGCAACTCGTTAATGGCTTTGGCAAGTGTTTCATCGGCAATGATGAGTGTATCCGGTGGATTACTGATCTGCCTTTGTGAAACACCAATAAGTAACTTGGTACTGTTTAAAAGCTGGCCAATATTATCATGAAGTTCTTTACCAAGTATTGAAAGCGTCTCTTCCTGGGTTTCAATCTGCGATTGCAGTAATGCCTGCCCGAAATGTGTTTCCATTAATTCTTTTTCCTTTTGAAATGAGATACTTTTTTTCTGGTACTTAAGGATGAACGTAAAAAGAAAAATAAGTATGCAGAATACAAATCCTGTTGCACAAAACACCAATACTATTTTCGTATCCATTGTTTGCAATCGATTGCTTTTAAAAAAAGAATACACCCGGCAGCGAGGAATATATTATGTGTTTTCCATAATATGCCAACATTCCCGGGTGAGACAGCGGATAAATAATTATAGCTACTGAAAATAAAGAAACAACTTCCAAAATAAGTCAAAATACCCGCCAGCATCCAAAAATCCTTCAACTCCAGGATGGCGAACATTGGAAGCTCATCTATTATTTCTTTAAAGTTGATCAGTGAGTAGACCACAATTAAAAACACTCCTGCAGCATAGGAATAACTGTTGAAAGTGCTGTAGGACTGTATCCACATCATATTGACAAACCAAAAAGATACAAAAAATAAGAAACTAATCATTACAAATCTTTTCGAATGTAATGACCTGAAAAAGTAAAAAGTAAAAAGGGATTGGGTAACCATCCCGTTTAAATGATATACCCAATGATTGTTAATTAAATTGTTTTGTAAGACATTTGACAATGTGTTAAGAATGACTTCTACAGCCAGAAATACTAAGATCACCCTGTCGCTTAAGACCATTTTTCTCTTTTTAAAAAGAAAAAACAATACCCCGATAACCAGGGCAATCAGCGGTGCGGCAATATCAAGGTAAACTAGTATCTTACTTGGTTTCATCATAACAGCCATCTTCTTTTCCTTTGCCTTTTCCCTTTAACTTCATAGAAGAAGTAGTGGTATCACAGGGAGGTGGATATGGACACCCATACGCAAAAGTCATATTCTGGATAATAATATCTCCATCACTTCCACCTTTGTTACCAGTTCCTGAGTATAAAGGGAAAGCGAAAACAGATTCTTTCCCTTCTGGCGTTACACCAGGTGTGAAAATGAAGCCTTTCAGGTGGGTCTTTCCATCAGATGCTTTAATTCGCTTCTTATCAAAGTGTTTGATCAGTTCCTGTAGTTTTTCAACAGAAAAATAATACTGTTGTAATTGGCTCATATTATTGTTTTTTTTCGATTTGAAATAATAAACAATAGTGAGGAAAAAAGCCCCGGCTTCAAACAGTCTTTTTCCCATTTGAATACGGGGAAAATCCCGTTTTTTACATCAATTAGCTTTAACTCATTAATCCGGTATGACCAGTTTATTGTTATTCCTGTTTACGTCGGCCAGCCGCCCAGAGGGATCAATTTCAATCGATTTAAGTTCCAGTATGCTCTTACCAATTGTTACTGCATATTCCGGATGTGTCCAGCGCCACTCGGTATGCACGGTACGCGGAATGGTATTTTCTGCAGGTTTTTCTCCATACATTAGGTTCATCGGAATGTAATGCAGTTCCTGTGTACCATCTTTATAGGTAACCAGCAAATCGACCGGCATAGGCATTTTCCCTACACGTTTCAGGATAATCTGCGTTTTGCCATCCACTACATTGATATCTCCGATCGCATAGTCAATGGTCTTGGTGGTATTGATCCAGTATTCCTTATACCAATCAAGTTCCATACCGCTCACTTTTTCTGCCACCCTGATAAAATCATTCGGGTTCGGGTGCCTGAACCGCCATTGCCTGTAGTATTCCAGCAATATTTTATCCCTTATGCTGTCCCCTACGATATAGCCCAATTGCGCCATGAATACGGCACCTTTACTGTACGCTGCATTACCGTATGCATAATTCGTATTATAATGGTCGGCATGTGTGGTGGCAGGCTCTTCCAGCCCGCTTTTCACAAGATTAAAATATCCTTTGTAAGCCGGTTCATACCAAAACCCTTCTTTGCTGCGCAGCGTTGCCAGTACCCTGGTACTGGCATAATCTGTAAAGCCTTCATCCATCCAGGGGTATAAAGATTCATTGGAACCCAGCATCATCTGGTACCAGCTATGCATCCATTCGTGCAGGGCGGTTCCAACGCCTGCATTCTTAATGAGCGTGGCCATGGGATATTCCATACCTCCGTCTCCTCCCTGGATAAATGTATATGTCTTATAAGGATATACACCAAAGGTTTTAGCAATGACTGGATAAGCCAATGCCGCCGTATCGGCCATTTTTTGCCACCTGGTTTCCATGGAGTCCACTGCTTTATACACCACCCTGATCAACGGGCCATTAGCCGTTTTGCGTGTGATCATTTTGTAGGTTGGATCAGCAGCCCATACAAAATCATGCACGTTATAAGCCTGCCAGTTCCAGGTAAGTGTTTTACCGGTTGCCGGCGCGGGCTTACTGCCAGGCGCTTCATATCCCCACCCTATTTCTTTGGCATTGGCAAGGTCGCCGCCTGCTGCTACAAAATAGTTTTTATCGATCGTGATATTTACATCATAATCGCCCCATACACCGTAAAACTCGCGGGCAATATATGGGTTCGCATTCCAGCCCTTGTAATCGTATTCCACCATTTTGGGATACCATTGGCTCATACTGTAACGCACGCCTTCTTTATTATCGCGCCCTGCCCGGCGTACCTGCAATGGCACCTGCGCCTGAAAGTGTACGTCCAACTGCACTTTACTGTTTGGAAGCATGGGTTTAGCAAGTGTTACCTCCAGGATGGTCTCATGTTCTTTTAATTGTTGGGCAATACCATTTATGACAATACTGGTTACCCGCTGGTACCCGATCTCATCGGGTTTCAGTTTGCTGATGCGGTCTTTCACACGCTGGTCCCAGTCGAGTCCGTCATAGTCGCCCTTTGGCGCCGACAATACTGTCTTGCCTAACTCGCGGCTGCGTACGTCCATGCTGCTATTCGGCTGAAACGCATTCCAGTACAGGTGAAAGAATACACGCGTTAAGGTATCAGGTGAATTATTCCAGTAATCAATCTTTTCAGTTCCTGTAAACCGGTTGCCGCTTACGTCCATGTTGACATTAATCATGTATTTGATACGCTGCTGCCAGCGGTTGGGCTGGGCGGTTGCAGTTAAGAAGAGGCAGGTGACGGGCAAAAGCAGGAACAGGTGTAATAATTGTTTTCTCATGATATACATGTGTTTTAGGGGAATACTGCAGGAGCAACAATCAGCAATAAGTTGGGAATTATATGGGCGGATGAACTACGATCACTATTTCTCCTTTTACTGTCTTGGCTTTGAAATGATCACATACTTCCCTGAGTGTACCCCTTGCATTCTCTTCGAAGAGTTTAGTCAATTCCCTGCTTACACTGCATGGCCGTTCTGCACCGAAATAAATAATAAATTCCTCCAGTGTTTTCACTAACCGCATGGGGCTCTCGTAAAATACCATGGTACGCGTTTCCAATGCCAGTTGCTTCAATAGTGTCTGGCGTCCTTTTTTCAGTGGCAGAAATCCTTCAAAAACAAAACGGTTGGTTGGAATGCCGCTATTGACCAATGCAGGTACAAAGGCTGTGGCACCTGGAAGGCATTCCACTTTAATACCTTCTTTTATGCATTCGCGCACTAATAAAAAAGCAGGATCCGATATGCCTGGCGTACCGGCATCGGTTATCAATGCAAAAGTTTTCCCTGCTTTCATCTGGTCCGCCAGGTGCTGCACAATCTTATGCTCATTGTGCTGGTGATAAGGCGTAAGTGGCTTTTGTATATTATAATGATGCAACAGCTTTGAAGAGGTCCTCGTATCCTCACATAAAATCACGTCTGCCTGTTGCAGCACTTCCAATGACCGCAGTGTGATGTCTTTAAGATTACCAAGGGGAGTGGGGACGAGGTAAAGCATTAGTTAACAAACTCAATTTCATAAAACTCCATCACCGGGTTAGCCAACAGTTTTTTGCTTGCTTCGTCTGCAATTTGTTTGGCTTCGGCCTCGCTGGCTGCATCTATTTGCAAAGTAATGTGTTTCCCTACCCTTACATCGGCTACAGTGCCTAATCCGAGGTTCTGTAAACCACCCAATACAGCTTTTCCCTGCGGGTCCAATAAATCCTTCAAAGGCATTACTTTGATCTGCACATTATAGGTCATGATTCTTGTTGTTTAGCGACAAAGATAGAATTACGTAAGCAATAAATACGACAGGAACTGCTAACCAGCCAACCGCAAGGGCTGTAATCACTGCAATAGCTGCCAGGATAAGGAAAGGGATGGCTTTTCTGACAGTAAAATTTTTAAATTTCGGTGCCAGCATCGGTAAAGTAGATACCATCAGGTAGCTCACCACCAATATTACCCCATACCAGAACCATTGGTTCAGCAACAACCTCGTTACCCAGGTATTATTGCTGTACCAGTAGATCAAAGGGAAGGATGCAAAGAGCAGTCCCGCTGCTGGAATGGGCACCCCTTTAAATCCATAGCTTTGCGACGTATCAATATTGAACCGGGCCAGGCGGTAGGCACCGGCGCAGGGTAAGATAAATGCTGGCAACAGCCAGGCAGTATTCACATCCAGTCCTCCATCCTGCTGGGCATAACTCAGGCGAAGAAACTGGTAGGCGATCAGGCCGGGTGCCACACCAAAACTCACTACATCTGCTAATGAATCCAGTTGCTTGCCCATTTCTGAGGGCACTTTCAACAACCTGGCAGCAAATCCATCAAAAAAATCTATCACTGCAGCCAGTGCCATGAACAGGCTCGCCATGTAAATCCTTTCGGGAATGACCACGAGGTCATCTCCATTGGTGTCGGTTGACAAGGTCAATCCTGTTTGCATGATACACACAATGGCCAGGCAGCCAAAAAGAAGGTTCAGTAAAGTAACGAGATTGGGAATATGTTTCATTGCTTCATTAAAGTTTCTATCTCTTCCGCCGTAATGGGTATATTTTTCATCAGGTCTGTATTGCCGTTTCTTGTAAGCCACACATTGTTTTCAATGCGTATACCCATCTGTTCTTCTTCAATATAGATACCGGGTTCTATTGTCAGCAGCATGCCTGGTTTTAACGGCGCTGTCCTGGTACCCAGGTCATGCACATCAATACCAAGATGGTGAGAGATGCCATGGTATAAATATTTACGGTAAGCCCTGTTTTCAGGGTCTTCATTTTTAATATCGGCTTTGTGAAGCAGGCCTATTTTTAAAAATTGCTGTGTAGCTTCTTCGCCCACTTTCTCAGTATAATCCACCACCGTAATACCGGGCTTCAATATGCTCCTGGCGTAATTGTGCAAATGCAGGCAGGCATTATAAACGGTTTTCTGGCGACGGCTGAATTTTCCGTTCACCGGAACTGTACGGGTAAGGTCAGCACAATAGCTGCCATATTCTGCGCCAAAATCCATCAATACCAACTCTCCGTCTTTGCATTCCTGGTTGTTGGACACATAATGTAAAGTGCGTGCCCTGTCGCCACTGGCAATAATACTGCCATAAGCCGGACCGGTAGCGCGGTTACTTAAAAAGCTGTGCCATATCTCCGCTTCGATCTCATATTCCATTACACCCGGTTTGATAAAATGCAGCAGGCGCCGGAAAGTGATATCGGTAATGTCTATTGCTTTCTGCAATACTTCCACCTCTTCCTTTGTCTTAATACTCCGGAGTTCTTTCATGATCCTGGCTGCGCGATGATAGGTATGCAAAGGATACCGCGCTTTCATCTCGTCTATGAAACGGTAGTCACGGCTCCGCACCAATGATGCTTTGCGGTCATTTTCATTGCTGTCAAGGTAAATATGATCGGCCAGGTGTATCCATGTCTGTAATAAGGCATCCATACTGTCCAGCCAGACAATAGTGGCAATGCCGGATAAAGCAGTGGCTTCATGGGCCCTTAAACGTTTGCCATCCCATTTTTCTTTTAACTCATTGGGGCGAACCAATACCAGCACTTCCCTGTACTTAGTATCCGGGCAATTGGGAAAAAGGATCACCATTGAATCTTCCTGTGTTATACCGCTGAGCCAGAACAGATCGCTGTTCTGTTTAAAGGCATGCAGGGCATCTCCGTTGGAAGGCCACTCGTCGTTGCTGACAAAAATGGCAATACTATTGGGCAATAATTCCTTGACAAAACGCTTCCGGTTGTTGCTGAAGATAGCAGGATTTAAAGGCAGGTATTTCATAACAGATCGTTGGTGAGCCGCAAGATAAAAATTAAGAGGCATCCCTGGTCATAAACCTATGAATATGGCGAGCCTTATTTGTTAAAATTAAAAAAAAATGACCAGCGGCATATCAATATACGAATACAATCGTATATTTAATACGAAACAATTCGTCTACTATTCACCCAACTAATTTTTATGAAAAAAACAATGCTCCGCAAATGGTTTCCCCTGGCTGGCATAACGCTGGCGGTCATCCTCTTCGCTGCCTGGAAAACACCTGACTCCGCGAAACCGGTCAGCTCATTTTCTTTCCATTATGTAAAGGATACCACAGCACCTGACAGAAAATTACACAAAGGCATGCGGGATTATCATGCCGATGAGCTGGATAACGTAATGAAAGGATTAGACAAAGCCATGATTGACCTAGACAAAAATCTCAACATTGATGTGGCTAAAATGAACATGGAATTAAAACTCGCCATGGAAGAGGTTAAGAAGATCGATTTTGCCAAGATCAACCAGCAGGTGCAGGCTTCCATCCAAAAGATCGACTGGGAGAAAACAAAAAATGAAGTTGCGAAGGCCATGCACAATGCTGAAATAAAACTGAAAGAAGTGGACATGAAAAAGATTGAAGCGGACATAGCCCGTGCAAAGGAGAAACTGAATAAAGAAAAGATCGTTGCGCATATTGATATGAATAATATCAGGAAAGAAGTAAGCGAAAGCCTTGCAAAGGCAAAAACCGGGATTGAAAAAGCGAAAAAAGAATTGACAGAATTAAAAGCCTTTACCAACAGTTTAGAGAAAGATGGGTTAATCGATAAAAAGAAGGGCTATAAGATTGAGGTTAAAGATAAGAAACTGTTCATCAATGGTAAAGAACAGCCGAAGGAAGTGAATGAGAAATACAGCAAATACCTCGACAAGGAAGATTTCAGCATCAGCAGTGAGGGGGAAAGTATTGCACAGATAACAGATATAAGACAAAGGCGGATTGCTGATCCCTTCCGGCATCAGCAATCCGGTTCATATTGATAGTGGTAAAAAAGCAGGTTAGCGTTTCCTGATCCTGATATTCCTGAACCAGGCTTCTCCGCCATGATCCTGTAAAGCAATATGCCCGGCCCTAGCCATGCCATACCCTTCCTTGTCTTTCCACTTGCTGGCAGCTTTGTGTTGCTTCCATGCATCGCTCCAAAGCTCATATTCCACTACTTTCTTCCCGTTCAACCAGTGTTCAACGTGTTGTTTATTAACAATAATGCGGGTTGCATTCCACTCTCCGGCAGGTTTGGATGCATGCACCACCGGCGCATCCATGGCATAATTCGCGCCTGTTTTCTGATAGTCTTCCAGTTTATCGGGATAGCCTGCATCGTCGATCAATTGGTACTCCGGGCCGCTCTCATAAGAAGCGGGATATGCTTCGGTAGCCCTGTAAATGATACCGCTGTTGGCAGTGGGGGCAATTTTCCACTCGATAGAGAGTTCAAAATTATCAAATTCATCTTTCGTAATCAGGTCTGCATGTTGCTTGTTGCCATCTTTATTGCCTTTGCAATACAGCAATCCATCACTTACCGACCATGATCCGGAAGGTTTGTTCTGGTAAGTGCGCCAGCCATCGGTGGTCTTTCCGTCAAACAGGGAAGTCCATCCTTTTTTACCCTGGGCAGCAGCTATACCTGAAATCAGTATGCTGTAGATCAACAGGCAAGGCAGCAGCAATAAACGGCTTTTCATAGGTACAATTGTTTAAGCTGTGAAGATAAGAAATTCCTAATTTTGCGGCATGAAGCAGTTCAACGTCCCTACCGGCTACCGCAGTACTTTGATCAGTGACATAAAAAACAGGCGGAAGGAGCAGGATAAACTGAAAAAAGACTTTACGCCTACCTTACTGGATTTAGGACCGATCCAAATATACCTGGCAAGGCATTTCGGATTTTGTTATGGTGTGGAGAACGCCATTGAGATAGCTTTTCGTACCATTGAAGAAAACCCCGGCAAACGCATCTTTCTTTTAAGCGAGATGATCCACAATCCGCAGGTGAATGCCGATCTCCAGCGCCGGGGTGTTCAGTTTTTACAGGATACTTATGGCAGGCAACTGATCCCTTTTGAAACACTGACACAGCAGGATGTAGTTATCATTCCTGCTTTCGGCACTACACTGCAGATAGAAGCCATGCTGCGCAACAAGGGCATTCCTACCGAAAAATACAATACTACCTGCCCTTTTGTAGAGAAAGTATGGAACCGCAGTGAGCAGATTGCAAAAAAAGGATACAGTATCGTCATACATGGTAAACCAAAACACGAAGAAACCAGGGCCACTTTCTCGCATGCTTCCAGCCATACGCCCACTGTGGTAGTAAACGACATGGCAGAGACCATTGAGCTGGCCAAATACATTACCGGCGAAAAGCCCGCCGAACAATTTTATATGGAATTCAAAGGGCGCCACTCTGCAGGTTTTTCTATCATCAACGATATGCAACGCATCGGAGTGGTTAATCAAACTACCCAGCTGGCCAGCGATACCCAGGCTATTTCTGATTATCTGAAAGCAGTATTCATCAAACATTTCCATTTAACAGCCAATACTATTGGCGATCGTTTTGCAGATACACGCGACACCCTGTGTTATGCTACCAATGATAACCAGACTGCTGTAACAGGCATGCTGGAGATCCCTGCCGACCTTGCCATTGTCATTGGTGGTCACAACAGCAGTAACTCCTCCCACTTGGTAGAACTGTGCGAAGCATCTCTCCCCACTTATTTTATTGATGCGGCAGACAAGCTCATCAGTAAAGAAGAAATCCTTAACCGCAACTGGCGCACCAAAGAGCAGTACAGGGTCAGGAACTTTTTGCCAAATAAGGATCCCCTGTGCATTCTCATGACCAGCGGGGCGAGCTGTCCCGATGCAGTAGTGGAATCTGTGATTAGGAAATTAGCTGCATTGTATGGTGTAGAGGAATTCGTGAACAATAACCAGGATGCTTAATTTACCAACACAAACCTGATTATGAAGCAATGGTTTCTGGCCGGTTTTATTTTATTATCCTTTTCCCTTTCGGCACAGGATAACTACGAGATACAGGTATATGGCTCACAAACACAGGCCAGGAACAGTACTATTTTTGAACTGCACAGTAATTTTACTTTTGCCGGAGAAAAGAATATCGTAAAAGGTGTACTCCCTTCTCACCATGCGTTACACGAAACACTGGAGATAACACATGGCATCACCCATAACTTTGAACTTGGTTTCTATTTGTTTACCAATTACACTTCCGGGTATGGTTACAAAGTTATTGGCACTCATATCCGGCCACGTATCACGGCTCCGCAATCCTGGCACCTCCCTTTGGGATTAAGTCTTTCTGCCGAGATTGGTTACCAGAGCCTGGATTATTCACCCGATCTGTGGAATGTAGAAATACGCCCTATTATAGACAAACAATGGAATAATTTTTACTTGTCCTTCAACCCTACGCTGGGTATTACACTGGCAGGCGTAGAAAAACAAACCTCACCTAAGTTTGAGCCCAATATCAAGGCAGCTTACAACTTCTTTAAAAAAGCAAGCCTTGGCCTGGAATATTATGGAGGCCTGGGAACGCTTGAGCGTTTTGAAAAGCTACATGATCAGTCCCATGCGCTCTTTGTTGTGTACGACCTTGTTGGTAACAATGACTGGGAACTGAACATTGGTCCAGGTTGGGGTCTTACGCAAGCCACCGACGGTTTTGTTTTTAAAATACTGGCAGGAAGAAGAATACAGTGGGGTAAAAGAAAGTAAACAATGACCGGGTACTGATCAGTTGATAAAATTCCACCAGATACCAACCCGTGTCCACAAGCCTGTATTGGGATAAAGGCCTGATACAAAATTGAGTTTGCTGAACGCGAATCCTTTATCAGGATTCAATGTATTCAGGTTTTCCAGTCGCACAAACCCTTTAAAGCTTTTGATGCGTATGTGCAGAAAGGCGTTGATATCGGGCCTGTTACTAATACTTTGGGTATTCTGGTTAAAGAACTGTCCTATGAATGGCGAGTAATTGTCTGTCTTGTATGCCGTATTATAGCGCAATTCTATTCCTGTTGAAACAAAGAGATTGGTATAGAAATTCCCTTCAAATGCAATTCTGTTGCGGGTAAGCAATAATGGAAGATGCACAGGCGGCTCTCCTGTTGTCTGCTGCACATGTATTTCTGTATACCAATTCCAGTACTTGGACAGATGGAATTTCTTTTCTAAGCTTAGATGCAATACATTGAACAAAGTGGCTTCCTGCTTAGCTGAAAAGAAATGGTCGAAATACAGGTAGTTATTCACTGCAAAATATTCAGCTCCCAGTTTTAATCCATTGCGGGGGTTCTCATAACTGGCAAAGAGGCGGATGATGTTTTCTTTATTGAAATTGGTCCTGTTGGTTACCGGAAAATGACTGCTGGTATCCGTTACTAAAAAAGAAGGCGAGCGGTTCACATTCTGGAAGCCGATATTAAAGTAGCCCAGTTTTTTGCCAAGCGAACGTTTCATGCTGACAAAGGCAGCATAATCGCCCGCATTACGCCCATTCAGGTACAATTGCCCGTTGGCTTCAATATCCCATACCTGGTTCCGGGTACGGTTTCGGTATTCGCCCAGCGCATAGACATTGTAAAAACTTTTAGTGGTGGCAGAATCAAATGTCCCTTTGATGTTCTGCAGTGCAATACCTGCTTTCAGAAACTGGCTTTGGTTGTTTTTATCGGGAAAAGAAAGCAGGCTGAATTCATTGTTAACACGGCTCCACTCATCTTTGGTAAGGATAAATCCATTCCTGGCAGGGACCAACGCATTGAAATAAGTTTGGTACGCTACAGAATCTGCATTCTTGTCAATGAACTGGTAACTATTGCTGGTGATATTAAGTGTGTGCTCTATTCTGAACCTGGGATAAAACAACCGGTAGGTCATGGAATCGGTCACTACCGAATCTTTAGTACCGAGATCGTAGTGATGCCTGAACAGGAAAGTGGTGGTCTTATAAGTATTCCCTGTATTAACGGCCGTGTTAAAGGGATTTCTCCTGGCAGCACTGGCTTCGCCCAGCCTTGTCTCCAGTTCATAAGGGTCATTCAATGCGAGGCTGTCCAGTTTTTTCACATCCCGTAATCCGCCATTCTCCGATGAGGCGGCTTTATTGGAAAGGTAAATGAAAAAGTATTCGTATTTTTTATTCCGTGTCTGATAATGCAAAGTGAAACGTAGGTTATTATGGCTGGCATTCTGGGTTTTGATATTACCGGGTGCGTTGCTGAAACGATACTCAAAGGAAAAATTGAGGTTACTTTTCCGGTTCTGTGTGTGTGTCAGGTTAACCAATTGTTCTGCTTTGCTGCCCAGGAGGTAAGCAAGTTCCGTGTATGGCCTTGTTGTTTGGTAGAATCGCGTGTTCTCCACTGTAAAAGCATAGATATCATATTGATGAAAGCCCGGGTCAAAACCTGGTTTCATCAGGGGATTGAATATAAATGATTGCGCGGCAGTGCCATAATTTCCCAGGGTGTGATAATAGTAGGGCAGTGGAAAACGGGTGGTAAAGTCGTTAATGGATGAATCCAGTATCCTGTTGCGGGTAGAATCGTAATAGCGGTAGAAGATGGTTATAGAATCGGCATAACGATCGCGATGTTGCAAGGAGTCATTCTTGGAGTTTTTCCTGATAGGCCGCCCCTGGTTATCATATGCAATATTGGAAGTATTGCTGCTTGACTGCCCCTGCCTTGCCGGTGGCGTTTGAAAATTGCTTTGCGCCAGCAATCGTGTGCTGCCAAACAGCAGCAGGATGATCAGAAACTTTTGCCTTATCGCTACATGCATGCTGGAAATATATGGTTATAAAGATCGTACCAATTCTTTAAACAACAAGGTAAGCTTTGGTTCCGCTTCTTTGGCAGCCTGCAGCACTTCTTCATGGGTAATGATATTATTTTCTTCCCGGATACCCAGATCGGTAATGACGCTGATGGCAAACACTTGCATACCGCAATGCACGGCAGCAATAGCTTCCTGAACAGTGCTCATACCTACTGCATTGCCGCCCAGTATATGTATTAGTTTATACTCTGCACGTGTCTCAAAAGTCGGGCCGGTTACACCAAAATAAACCCCTTGCTTTAAATCAATATTATTGGCAGCCGCTATGGCCAATACCTGTTTGATCAGTGCTTTGCTATAGGGCTCACTCATGTCAGGAAAGCGGGTACCCAGCTCCTGTTCATTTTTTCCTATCAGCGGATTTGCAGTGAACAGGCTGATATGATCGTTAATGATCATCAGGTCGCCCACTTTAAACCCGGGCGTAACACCGCCTGCGGCATTGGATAAAAGTAAAGTCCGTACCCCCAGTAACCGCATCACCCTTACCGGGTAAGCTACTTGTTGAGGAGTATATCCTTCATAGAAATGAAAACGGCCTGCCATCACCCATACTTTTTTACCTCCCAACGTGCCAAAGATCAGGCGCCCTTTATGCCCCTCTACCGTGCTTACAGGAAAATGCGGGATATCATTGTACGAAATTTCCTTCTCCACTTTTATTTCGTTAGCCAGGTTTCCCAATCCGCTCCCCAGTATAATGCCTACAGATGCTTCCGTACTTACTAATTGTTTAATAAACACTACCGTTTCCTGTAATTGTTGCATGGTCTGTGACATCCGATGATAATTAGGTGGGCAAATATAGGGAAAGCTCAAAAGGATTTTCTATTTTCAACATTCAGCTAAACACCAAAGAATGGTGCCATTGATCAGAAAGCAGTTCAACCAGCAATTCAGCACGGCAGAATACCAGCGCTACCTGGAAGAGTTGAACAGTAAACATCCCGGGGCTATTGAATTCCGAGTCGCAGAAACACCCGTATTCATTGATAAGGCCTTCAAAGAAAAAATGCTGTCTGCCTGTGAAAGCATTATAGATGTGATTACCCAGTTCAATTTCAATACCCTCACTGCTCATGCCATACCTCCTGAAGTGTGTGTACCTAATGAAAATGCACATGCACATTTCATTGCTTTTGATTTTGGTGTCTGTGAAAATGAAAAAGGCGGGTATGAACCACAGCTGATTGAAATGCAGGGCTTTCCTACCCTTTTTGCTTACCAGGTTTGGCAGGATGAAGCAGTACGCCATCATTTTATCATACCGGATCATTACAGCACATATCTGAATGGATTTACGAGGGACAGCTACCTGCAATTACTCAGAGAAATCATTATTGGCACCCATGCGCCTGAAGAAGTGATCCTTCTGGAATTGTTTCCACACCAGCAGAAAACGAGAATTGATTTTTATTGTACGGCAGACTATACCGGCATCTCCATTGTTTGCCTGACAGCGCTGATCAGGGAGGGCAAGAAGTTATACCATATCAAAGAAGGCAGGAAAATACCGGTCAGGCGCATCTATAACCGGATCATATTTGACGAACTGCAGCAACAGCCTGAAGCTATCCGGGATAAAGGAAAGCTCTTTTTCGCAGACCTTGATGTTGAATGGGTGCCCCACCCCAATTGGTTTTACCGCATCAGTAAATACACATTGCCTTTTATTGAACATCCCTATGTTCCCTATACAAGGTTTTTAAATGAAATAGAAACCTTACCGGAAGACCTTGAAAAATATGTACTGAAACCGCTTTTTTCCTTCGCGGGACAAGGAGTGGTAATCGATGTTACTAAAGAAGACATTGAGAAAATAACAGATCCCTATAACTGGATACTGCAACGCAAAGTAACCTATGCAGGCGTCATAGCTACACCTGATGAACCTGCCAAAGTTGAGATCCGCATCTTTTATTTTTGGAAAGACGGGGCGCCGCGCCCTGTTGCCACCAATAATCTTGCCCGTTTAAGCAAGGGAAAAATGATCGGTGTGCGATACAATAAGGATAAGGAATGGGTTGGAGGAAGCCTGGGGTATTTTGAACAATAAAAAAAGTGTACCCTGATGATCGCGGGATACACTTATAATTTGGTCAGAAATGTTTAGTATTAAGCTAAGCGCTTAACGTTAACGGCGTTAGGGCCTTTGCGTCCTTCCTGTACATCAAAAACTACTCTGTCGTTTGCTTCAATCTGATCGATTAAGCCGTTTGCATGTACGAAAGTTTCTTTGTTGGAGTTATCATGCTTAATAAATCCAAAACCTTTTTCTTCGTTAAAGAACTTTACAGTTCCTTGAATTTGTGTGTCCATTTGTAAAATTGTATAAATAATGAGGCGCAAAGGTAAGGTTTATAATCTCCCCTACCTAATAAATATCAGTTTTTACAGCATACAAAGCTATGTAAACAGGGGGCTGCATAATACTAACCTATTCAATATCAAGCATTAACAGGTAAGTTCAACAGCTTATACAGTAGTTCCCCATATCCTGTGTTTAATCATACCCGTAGCTTATCTTAGCAACGAACAAATCTCTCACTTACAATATTTGTCCATGAAAAAACTGCTCTTTGTTGCCCTGTCTGCTATCGTCAGCTTGTATGTACAGGCACAAAAAATGCATTACGAAGTATCGTTTCCCAATGCCATACACCACGAAGCCCATATTGAATTAACCGCGAGCGGTATTCCTTCCTCGCCCGCCATTTTTAAAATGAGCCGCTCCTCCCCCGGGCGTTATGCTACGCACGAATTTGGTAAAAATGTGTACGATGTGACAGCAAAAGACCAGTCCGGAAAGCCATTGACTGTAAAAAGAACGGATGGCGACATCTATGAAGTAGCACAGCACCAGGGTACAGTTACCATCAGCTATACTTTATACGCTAATTACCCGGACGGCACTTATGCAGGTATTGATCCTGAGAGTATTCACCTGAATATGCCCGCTTGCTTTATGTGGATGAAGGGACAGGATGAGGCACCCATCACTATTAGCTTTGACATACCCAAAGAGAACAAAGGAATGATTGCCACGCAGTTGGTTCCTACTTCTAACCCTCACGCGTTTACCGCTCCCGGGCTTCAATATTTTATGGATTGCCCCACTAAGATCGGCAACCTCCGGTTCAGGGAATGGCAAGTAACGAATATGGATGGCAAGTCTTATACCATTCGCCTGGCCCTTGAAGCAGATGCTACCGATTTACAGGTTGATGAACTGGCGGCGAAAGCAAAAAAAATTGTAGCCGAAGCCAAAGAAGTGTTTGGAGAATATGCGCCGTATGACCATGGCACTTATACCTTCATCGTCAGTGCCAATCCTTATGTTTTTGGCGATGGCATGGAGCACCGGAATTCTACTATGATCTCTCAAACAATGAGCAGTTTTAATCCGAACTGGCTAACAGGTGTACTTTCTCACGAATACTTCCATAACTGGAATGTGGAACGCATTCGGCCAAAAACACTGGAGCCCTTCAATTTCGGGAAAAGCAATATGAGCCATGAACTCTGGTGCGCCGAAGGTTTCACACAATATTATGGAGAGCTCATTTTATCGCGTGCAGGACTGCGCGATCCAAAAACATACCTGTCTACCCTTGCCATGCTGGTGAATACAAAAGAAAACACACCGGGTGCCCAATATTATTCACCTGTACTGGCAAGCAACCATGCCGTTTTTGTAGACGCAGGCGTATCGATTGATAAGAACAATTACCCCAACATGTTTACCTCCTACTACACCTACGGTGCTGCACTGGCACTGTCACTTGACCTGGAAATGCAAACACGCTTTCATAAAAACATCGATGCATTCATGCAGGCCATGTGGAAACGCTTTGGCAAAACAGAGATCCCTTATACCATTGCCACCATGCGGGAAACACTGGCTTCTGTGACAGACGCAAAATTTGCCGCTTCTTTTTTTGAAAAATATATTACTGGTCATGAACCCATCCAATATGCCGCGTTGCTGGCCCGGGCAGGATATGAGCTTAAAAACACAACGGCAGGAAAAGCTACCATCGGCATCAGTAGCCAGGCCGACGAACAGGGCCGCTTGCTGATTACGAGAAATACGATCAAAGGCAGTGCCGCTTATGACGCGGGGCTGGACGTCAACGATGAAATACTGAAACTTGATGGGACAACGGTAAAGACCAGTGCGGATATCAACGCAATCTTGCAGCAGAAAAAACCGGGGGATGTAACCATAGTTGCCTACAAACACCGCAACCAGGAAAAGAGCACTTCCCTCACATTAAAAGAGCAGGTTTCCTATGCACTTATTCCGATAGAAGAAAACGGTCAACCGGTTACAGGAGAAATGCAAAAAATCCGGGATAGCTGGTTTACGACCAAAACAAAATGAATACTGTAGCACCTTTAAACTTCCCATCCAACTATCGAGTAATTAAACCTCATGTTCCTTTTTCAGAACAACATAAGCCCATATAGCACTTCCCAGCATAAATACAGCGCCTAACAAAAAGGCAGCGCCCGGAAAATAGACAGGCGCACCCGGTGCGGTAAAATGAGCAAACAGGTTGGTCATCATAGGGGGCCCTATAATAGATGTAGCACTCATTAAACTGGTCAGCGCACCCTGCAACTCTCCCTGTTCATTGGGAGGTACGTGGCCCGATATAATGGCCTGCAAAGCCGGTCCGGCAATACCACCCAGGCAATACGGGACCAAGAATACAAACATCATCCAGCTTTGTGAAGCGAATGCAAATAAGAGTAAGCCCAAAGCATACAATCCCAATCCCACATATACACTTTTCTCGTTCCCGATTTTAGGATTGACCACCCGGACCAACCCGCCCTGTACTGCCCCCACCAGTAAACCTACCATGCCCAGTGATATGCCAATCATTTTAGGTGTCCAGTGAAACTTTTCTATATTGAAGAAACTCCAGTTACTCTGAACGGCATGTGCGGCCAGGTACACAAGTACGAGTGACATAACCAATCCGGCCACGCCGGGATATTTTTTCAGTTGCAAAAGCGAACCAAGCGGGTTGGCCCTCTTCCATTCAAATGGTCGCCTGTGTTCCGGTACCAATGATTCAGGCAGCACAAAATAGCCATAAACCAAATTTAATAAAGCCAGCCCCGCCGAAACAATAAACGGAATACGCGGCCCGAATTCTCCCAGTAAACCACCCAACAGGGGACCTATAATAAAACCCAGCCCAAACGCGGCGCCGATCATGCCAAAATTCTGCGCACGGTTCTCTGCCGTACTGATATCGGCTATATAAGCGGAAGCGGTGGTAAAACTGGCGCCTGTAATACCAGCAATGACCCGGCCAACAAAGAGCCAGCCAATGGTTGGCGCAAATGAAAGAAACAGGTAATCAATACCAAAGCCAAGCAGGGAGAACAGCAATACGGGCCTTCGTCCGTATTTATCGCTCAGGTTACCAAGCACAGGCGCAAATATAAATTGCATGATGGCATAAGAGAAAGTAAGCCATCCTCCATATTGAGATGCCTTACTGATATCAGTCGTGTGTAATAATTGTTCAATGAGCTTTGGCATAACAGGGATAATCACTCCCAACCCTGTTACATCTATCAATAAAGTAATGAAAATAAAACCGATCGCTGCTTTGCGGCTTGCTGCCATATACCTGGTATGTTAAGGTTTTTAAAGCACCAAAGTTGCTGTTTTTTGAATGAAATGCACAAACAAAAAAGGGAGCTCTTTCCGGAGCTCCCTTTTGCTGCTTATCCTTGGAACAAACCCTTAAAACCCCTATTTATGCAATTCGATTGTGCCAACTGAAGTTTCTTTCGGTGCGGCAACTGTAATATTCTTGAGGGTACTGTCTGCATAACCATTGGAGGCATTGATGAACAGTGAATAAACACCATCTTTTAAACCTCTCATTCTAAAGTAACCTTCCCTGTTGGGGAGCGCATAAGCGGTATCTTTAGCGTTAAACAGTGTCAATACTGCTTTGGCATCTTCTGGTTTTACCCTGCCGGCAACACTTGCGGTAGTCCTGATGATGTAGAAATGGAATATCGGGCGCAGGTAAAACTCATTGTTATATCCCTGAACAATAGACCTGTTCACATCAAAATCAAGCCACAAACGTACTTTACCAGGCATGTATTCCTCACATTCATCGCCTCTCAGTTTCACTAACACATAACTGGGTCTGCTGGCTGGCCATTTAAGCGGGTAGACAACCCCATTTTTCACTAATGAATTATTGGTTCCAAGATTGATCTTCAGCATGCGGATAGATCCTTTGGGAACAGCTGATGCACCCAGCAGTGTATCAAGACCATTTCTCAGGTTCAGAATATCATAAACCCCTGCCTTAATGTTCAGGTTCTCCCATACCAAAGAAGAATCCCTTTTGCTTTTGTCTTTGTCATCTTTGTCATTGTCCTTTTTCTGACCAATCTCATCCCAGTCGTTGTGGTCATGACGGCGGGTATCTTTACTAGTATCCACGAGTACTTCAACCGATTTGATTTCTACCAGTACTTTGTCAAAAAAACCAGGGCCATCGGTAAGGTAAAGACTCAGGTGCTGTGTTCCGGCCGGGGTTTGCGCTGATTCATTTTTTTTACATGCTGTCATTGCAAAGGCAACAGCAATAGCCATTACGGCTGTTAAGAGGATCTGTTTACGTTTCATGTTGATTTGATTTTTAGGGTAGCATTATGCCATCAATAGGATTGGGTTTTGGAATAACAAATACATGTTGTTTTTGGTAGAGACGAAACCAATGCAAAGCGTTGGCCAAAGTGCTGTGAAAAAGGAGTATTGAATTCATTTTAACATTTTTTTAAAGTTGCGTACCTTGGTGGCACCTGTCCTAACGCAGTTCATGAAAAAGATACTGCCCATAGTTCCTGCGTTGCTTGTGTATAACAATATTTTTTTGAACTCACTCATGCTAACTGCGAACCGGCATCAGATGAAACCATTATCTTAACATACAAATCCGCTAAATCAAAAAAAATGAACAGATTGAACCGTTTTCTTGCCGCGCTCTTGCTGATCGCTCTTGCTTCGTCCGCTTTTGCTATTCATTACAAGCCTGTAAAAAGAGATTATTATCAAATCAAAGTGTACCGGTTAAAAACAAATGAACAGATAGAAAGAACAGATGAATTTCTCAAAAATGCCTACCTGCCTGCCCTGCATCGTTTGGGTATTCCTAAGGTTGGTGTTTTTAAATTCATTGGCAATGATACCGCTGCAGAGAAAACCATGTATGTTTTCATTCCATTACGTTCGGCAGAACAGCTGAATGATATAGAAGAAAAACTGGCAAAGGATGAGGTTTATCATAAGGATGGGGACGCCTACCTGAACACTCCTTTCAATGCACCTGCTTATACCCGTATAGAATCTATCCTGCTTTATGCTTTCAGCAGGATGCCGCAATTCCAGGCACCTGTGCTGCAGGGTAATCCTGCGGAAAGGATCTATGAACTGCGCAGTTATGAGTCGGCAACGGAACAACTGAACATAAAGAAAGTACAAATGTTCAATGAGGGAGGAGAAGTAACCCTGTTCAAGAGACTGGGATTCAATGCCGTTTTTTATGCTGAAGTGCTGGCCGGCAGTCATATGCCCAACCTGATGTACATGACCAGTTTTGATAACCGGGCCGCGCGCGACGAGCACTGGAAAACCTTCGGCGCTGATCCTGAATGGAAAAATTTATCGGCTATGCCAGAATACAAGAACACTGTTTCTAAATCAGATGTTATCTTATTGCATCCTGCGGCTTACTCTGAGTTATAAATGGTAAGCAGCTAACCCAAGCTGCGCAGTACTGCCTGTGCAGCTTGGGTTATTATAAAAATGATCAGAATCCCCTTTGTTCTCTTTCCCGTTTATGCTCCTGCATCATTGCTGCAAAATCCTGGTTCTTCAGTAGTGCGGTAATGACCATTGCAATACGCTTAGCCACAGCAGCTTCTCCTTTCACACCCCCTATCCATTTGATGTAGTAATTACGATGTGATAGTTTCAATTTGTCAAAAGCAGCTTGCGCGCGTGGTTCATCGGCAAGGCATTCCACCAATGCCGGCGGTATTTCTAAAGGATTTTTGTCTACAGTCACCTGCACTTTTACCATGGCGCCTTTCTTCTTATGGATCCCTTTGCGAATGACGGTGTTCAGCGGCATTATAAAACCACCGCCACCTACCGGCAACAAGGCAACTCCTTTAATCGCAAAACTGTCGAGTTTGCCTTTTACACGAAAGGATCTTCTCATACCGGGAAAAATCTCCTGCGATATGTCCTCCGGAATGATGATGTATGTCCACCCGGTCTTCTCTCCCTGTGCCGCAAATTGCTGGATCGTGGCAGTAAACGTTACCATCTGTTTGATTATGTCCTGTAAAAGTATGTTACAGCACTTAATTATTCTTCATTCCTAAACACAACAATCCCATCAAACACATCAACCAATACTGCCTTACCCCTGTCAATATCACCCGAAAGTATCTTTTTGCTCAATGCATTGGTGATCTGCTTTTGTATCAGTCTTTTTAAAGGCCGTGCACCGAATTGCGGATCATACCCCTGCTCTGCCAGGAACTCCAATAAATAATCGCTGAATGTCAATTCTATTCCATTCCCTGCTACTAATTTCCTGAGCCCTTCCAGCTGTATCTTAACAATGTCCATGATCTGTTGTTTCATCAACGGCCTGAACATGATGATCTCATCCACCCTGTTCAAAAATTCAGGGCGTATGGTCTGGCGCAATAAATTCATTACATCAATTTTGGCCTTGTCTGTCATCTCTTCTACATTGGCCGCGCTCACATTATCAAATGCTTCCTGTATGAGGTGACTACCAATATTGCTGGTCATGATAATGATGGTATTCTTAAAGTTCACCACCCGCCCTTTATTATCTGTCAGACGGCCATCGTCCAGCACCTGCAGCAATATATTCCAGACATCAGGATGTGCTTTTTCAATTTCATCCAATAGCACTACGCTATAGGGCTTTCGCCTTACAGCCTCCGTTAATTGTCCGCCTTCATCGTATCCCACATAGCCCGGAGGTGCACCCACTAAACGGGAGACAGTATGTTTCTCCTGGTATTCACTCATATCGATCCTCGTCATCATGCTCTCGTCATCAAACAGGTATTCTGCCAGCGCTTTGGCTAATTCTGTTTTTCCAACACCGGTTGTTCCCAGGAAAATGAAGGAACCTATCGGTTTTTTGGGATCCTGTAGTCCGGCACGGCTCCTGCGGATGGCATCTGCTACCGCAGTGATGGCCTCGTCCTGCCCAACCACCCTGTTATGCAGTTCATCTTCCAACAACAATAATTTCTCTTTTTCTCCCTGCATCATTTTGGCAACAGGAATACCGGTTGCTTTGGCAACAGTCTCTGCAATATCTTCCGCATCCACTTCTTCTTTCATCAACCGCTTGCTTTGCAGGCTCAGTTGATTGAGCTGATCAGTGTATTGCGTAATCAAACCCTCCTGTTCTTTCATTTTACCATACCTGATCTCAGCCACTTTACCATAGTCGCCATTCCGTTCTGCCTGCTCTGCTTCTAATTTCAGGTTCTCGATAGCGGCTTTAGCGGTCTGTATTTTTTCCACGATCTCTTTTTCTTCCCTCCATTTGGCTTTCAGGGTATCCCGCTCCACGCTGAGGTTACTGATGTCAATGCCGAGATCTTTCAGCTTATCTTCATCATTCTCCCGCTTAATGGCCTCTCTTTCTATTTCCAGCTGGCGGATCTGCCTTTCCAGTTTGTCTAATTCTTCGGGCATCGAATTCATCTCCAACCGCAGTTTGGCTGCACTTTCATCAATCAGGTCAATCGCTTTGTCAGGAAGAAAGCGGTCTGTTATATAGCGGCTTGACAATTCCACTGCTGCAATGATGGCTTCGTCTTTGATACGCACATGGTGGTGTGTTTCATAACGATCCTTCAGGCCTCTCAAAATAGACACTGCGTCTTCTACGCTTGGCTCTTCAATCATTACTTTCTGGAAACGCCGTTCCAATGCTTTGTCCTTCTCAAAGAATTTCTGGTATTCATTCAGGGTAGTGGCACCAATTGCACGCAGCTCTCCGCGTGCCAATGCCGGTTTCAGGATATTGGCAGCATCCATCGCCCCCTCGCCGCCGCCTGCACCTACCAACGTATGTATTTCGTCGATGAATAAAATAGTTTCCCCATCGCTGCCGGCCACTTCTTTCACCACTCCTTTCAAACGTTCTTCAAATTCTCCTTTGTATTTGGCGCCGGCAATCAATTGTCCCATATCAAGGGCAAAAATTGTTTTCGATTTCAGGTTCTCCGGTACATCGCCGTTTATAATACGCATGGCAAGGCCTTCTGCAATAGCTGTCTTGCCCACACCAGGTTCTCCCACCAGGATGGGGTTGTTCTTACTTCTGCGCGAAAGAATATGGAGGGTGCGGCGTATCTCCTCATCGCGACCAATAACGGGATCCAGCTTGCCCTGGCGTGCCAATTCATTCAGGTTCTTTGCATATTTGTTCAGTGCATTGAATTGCGTCTCCTGTGTTTGCGATTTGATACTGTCTCCTTTTCGAAGGTCTTTGATAGCGGTGATCAGTCCTTTTTCTGTAAGTCCTGCAGCTTTCAACAACTTAGCTGTTGCATCGTTTACCTGTAACAAGCCGAGTAACAAATGTTCAGGACTGATAAACTCATCATTAAACTCTTTGAGGGACGCATTGGCTTTCAGCAAAACATTGTTCAGATCGCGGCTGATGTTTTGAGCAGGCTCACCATTTTCTATTTTGGACAGCCGTCCTACGGCTTCATCTACTTTGGATTCAGTAAATGTGATATTAACATTATTTCTTTTTAGCAGAAAAGCAACCGGGCTATCCTTATCGGCCAGCAATGCTTTTAAGAGGTGGTCTGTTTCAATAGCAGGGTTGCTGTTGTTAAAAGCAACCTGTTGTGCTGCCTGGATGGTTTCCTGGGCCTTGATGGTATAATTATTCAGATTCATATGCTCAATTCCCTCCTTTGGGGGTTATTTCATGGTTTGCTTGTGAAAGCATAATTTGTACGCAAAAACTATTCTAAGCATTTTTTTGCCATTCATTCCCCTAAAATTCCGGAAAATATGTCTGAAAAACGAATATCCAACTGCACGAAAGTCATAGCAGTACTTATTTTTATGCTATTCTTGCAGGTTGCACCTGCGCAATATAATTTTTCAGCGTTGGATCAAAAGTTAGATGCTGCAAAAAAAGAGCTGGGTGGTCATGCGATTACGCTTATCTACAAAGACGGCAAGATCATTTACCAGAAAGCATTGGGTGATCTTAATCCTAAGACGCAGGCCCCGGTTGCCAGTTGCAGCAAGTGGCTTACGGCCGCCCTTGTCATGACCTATGTGGATGAAGGCAGGTTATCGCTTGATGATAATATCGGCAAATACATCCCTTTCTTTATACAATATAATAAAGGAGGCATCACCATCCGCCAATGCCTCTCACACCTGACCGGTATCACATCGGAGCCAATCAGGTCATTCAAAGCATTTTTTGAACGCAGGAAATACAAAAGCCTGGAAGAAGAGGTCAATGATTTTGCCGCCAAAAAAGAAATAGAGTCAAGCCCCGGTCTTGAATTCCGGTACAGCAATATTGGTTTGAATATTGCCGGCAGGGTATTGGAAATCATCGGCCACAGGAGTTTTGAACAGCTGATGCAGGAGCGGATTACCCGCCCGCTGATGATGCGCAACACTTCTTTCTCCAGTTTCAACGCAGTGAATCCGTCAGGTGGCGCTTTATCGAGTGCGGGTGATTATATCAACTTCCTGTCAATGATCCTTAACAAAGGAATGTTCAATGGCAAAAGGATATTGAGTGAAAAAGCCATTGAGACCATGCAAACCGTTCAAACCACCCAGGCTATGATCAAATACGCGCCAAAGGCCGCTGAAGGGTTTAACTATGGTTTGGGCGAATGGATACAGGAAACCGATGAGAATGGGAAAGCAACCGTAGTATCCAGCCCGGGTCTGTTTGGCACCTGGCCAATGATTGACAACTGCAGAAGCTATGCCTGCATCTTTTTTACCACGGGGCTATTAGGTGAAGAAAAGAGAACTTTATACCTAAATCTGAAAAAATCGATAGACGCGGTTATTCCGGCGACCTGTAAATAATAGAACTTTGTAGCTTGAATCAGACTGCGCTATATACACATTCGGTCAAAACAGTTGCCCGTCAACTGGGCTTCGATTATTGCGGTATTGCCAAAGCTGAGAAGCTCGATGATGATGCGCGGCGTTTGGAAGCATGGCTTAAACAGGGCAGGCATGGCAGCATGCAGTACATGGAAAATTATTTTGATCTCAGGATAGATCCGGCTAAACTGGTACCCGGCGCAAAATCTGTGATCACTTTACTGAAGAATTATTTTCCATCACAACAACAAGTTGCTGATGCGCCACATATAGCAAAGTATGCATTTGGAAAAGATTATCATGAAGTGATCAGGGAGCAACTCAGGGCATTGCTACTCGAACTCAATACACAGATCGGTGAAATTCACGGAAGGGGTTTTGTAGATTCTGCACCGGTACTGGAAAGAAGCTGGGCAATGAAAAGCGGCGCCGGATGGATTGGCAAAAATGGCAACCTGATCACCAAACAAAGCGGCTCTTTTTATTTTATTGCCACCCTGATCGTTGATATTGAACTTAGTTACGATGATCCTTTTGCCAAAGATTATTGTGGCACCTGCCGCAAGTGCATTGATTCCTGCCCCACAGATGCCATACTGGATAACAAAGTAATTGATGGGAGT
>JBHAFM010000070.1:0-6974 GCA_041856175.1 Sediminibacterium sp. | reverse complement strand
CCTTTCTCAAACATACATCAGCATTGGCACTGGGCGGACTGTTACTGAACAGGGAATCCCTTGCTGCTGAGCTGCTCCTGAAAAAAAGATTCCCGGCAGAGGGGCTGCAATTGTTTACTCTTTTTGGCTTGATAGACCAGGACGTGACAGGTACGCTCAAACAGGTAGCAGCAGTGGGTTACAAGGAAATTGAATCTGCATTTAGCAGGAAAGGCGGTTATTATGGAATGAAACCCAAAGAGTTTGCTGCGGTATTAAAAGACATGGGCATGACCTGGCGTTCACACCATGTGCTGGGCGCTCCTTTTAAATTACCGCCCGGCGCCAAGCTGCCAATGGGTGCCGATGGTAAACCCATTACTATTCCGCAGATCAAAAACCTGAGAGATAATTACCAGGAACTGGTAGACGAAGCGGCAGAAGGCGGTGTTACTTACCTGGTTTGCGCCAATACACCCATTGGTACAACAGACGAACTAAACGCATCGATAGAAGTACTGAACAAAACTGCAGAAGCTGCAAAGAAAGCGGGCCTTTTGTTTGCCTACCATAACCACGATGCTGAATTCAAAGACCACAACGGCATTATTCCTTATGACCTGATGCTGTCGCAGACAGATCCTGATAAAATGAAAATGGAACTTGACCTGGCCTGGGCCATCAAGGCGGGCAAAGACCCGGTTGCTTTATTCAAACAGCATCCCGGCCGTTTTCATTTGTGGCATGTAAAAGACTTAGACAAAGGATATGAACATATATTGGAAGTAGGGCAGGGAACCATTGAATTTAAACGTATTTTTGATCATGCCGGTACTGCCGGAATGAAATACTTTTTCATCGAACAGGATGGAGCGCCAAAGCCTTTTGAGAATATCGCTACCAGTTATAAATATATACACCAGTTACTGCATTAATCAAACCTGCTTTCCATGCACCAGATCAAGCACCTGTTATTCCTGTTCTCCATTATCGCAACAGGCAACGTACAGCTTTGCGCCCAATCAACCTATCAGGCGAAAGCCCGGGCATTGGTTGCGAAAATGACAGTGGAAGAAAAAATAGGCCAATTGAACCTGCTGACGCCCGGCGGCAATGTGCCAACAGGTGCAGTGGTCAGCAACGATGTGGAAAGCAAGATTGCGATGGGACAGGTAGGCGGCCTTTTTGGAATTATGACACCCGAAAAAGTACGCCAGGCCCAGACCATGGCAGTGAAGCAATCACGTTTGCATATACCCCTGCTTTTTGGATTGGATGTGATACACGGGCACAGAACCATCTTTCCTATTCCATTGGGACTGGCAGCTACCTGGGATACTGTGCTGGTGCAGCAGAGTGCACGCATTGCTGCAACTGAAGCTACGGCAGACGGACTGAACTGGGCTTTCTCCCCCATGGTAGATATTGCGCGGGACCCACGCTGGGGAAGGGTTGCAGAAGGTGCGGGCGAGGATCCATACCTTGGTTCACTGATGGCAAAAGCGATGGTGAGGGGGTACCAGGGCAATGACCTGTCCGGCAATAATACCCTCATGGCCTGTGTCAAACATTTTGCATTGTATGGCGCAGCCGAAGCAGGAAGGGATTATAACACAGTGGACATGAGCCCGGTTAAAATGTATGAATATTACCTGCCGCCCTATAAAGCTGCAGTAGACGCAGGTGTGGGTAGTGTCATGAGTTCTTTCAATGAAATCAACGGAGTACCTGCTACGGCCAATCAATGGCTGTTGACCGATCTGTTGCGTAAACAATGGGGCTTTAAAGGATTGGTCGTATCTGATTATACTTCAGTCAATGAAATGATCGCGCATGGTATCGGCGACCTGAAGACCGTAGCCGCAAGAGCGCTCCGGGCCGGACTGGATATGGATATGGTGGGAGAGGGATTCCTTACCACTTTGCAACAATCGCTTAAAGAAGGCAAAGTATCCATGCAGGATATTGATGCAGCATGCACACGTATCATTGAAGCAAAATATAAACTGGGTCTTTTTGATGATCCTTACCGTTATATAGATGAAACAAGACCTGCAAAAGACATCCTCACGCCGGAAAACAGGAAAGCCGCACGTGCCATTGCCGCACACTCTTTTGTATTGCTGAAAAACCAGGCGCAACTATTGCCATTGCAAAAGAAAGGCACGATAGCATTGATCGGTCCCTTTGCAGACAATAAAAAAGAAATGTTAGGTACATGGGTAGTAGCCGGTGATCCGATGAAATCCGTTACTGTGCTGGAAGGACTGAAAGAAGCTGGTGGGCCACAGGTGAACCTGCTGTATGCACAGGGAGCCAATATCGCCGATGACCCTTATTTATTCAGCAACCTGAACCCGTTTGGTCCCCAGGTAGAGAAAAGCAGCCGTACACCGGAAGTCATGTTGCAGGAAGCAGTTGAAACAGCCAATAAGGCGGATGTGGTGGTAGCAGTACTGGGCGAATCGGCAACCATGTCGGGTGAGGCTTCGAGCCGCTCTGACATTGGCATACCTGAAAGCCAGAAAAAACTGCTGAAAGCATTGGTGCAGACCGGTAAACCTGTGGTGCTGGTGGTATTCGCAGGAAGACCGCTTACATTAGACTGGGAAGATGCACATGTCAACGCTATACTCAATGTATGGGCGCCGGGAACAGAAGCCGGCCACGCCATAAGCGATGTGTTGTATGGAGATTATAATCCTTCCGGCAAGCTTACCATGACATTTCCGAGAAACGTGGGACAGATTCCCCTCTATTATAACCATAAAAGAACCGGCCGTCCATTTAATGCGCAAAATAAGTTCACATCAAAATACTTAGACGTACCCAATGAACCTTTGTATCCGTTTGGTTATGGGTTAAGCTATACTAATTTTGTCTATGGCGATCTGCAGCTGAGCAAGAAAAACCTTAAGGGAAATGAAACGCTCAAAGCAACCATCACAGTTAAAAATGCAGGTAACTATGCGGGAGAAGAAACGGTGCAATTATATATCAGCGATCCTGTAGCCAGTATCACCCGTTCTGTGAAAGACCTCAAAGGGTTCCAAAAAATATTCCTGCAACCGGGAGAGCAGAAAGAAGTGAGTTTTACAATTACCATAGAGCAGCTGAAATTTTATAACAGCGCCTTGAAATACGACTGGGAGCCGGGCGAATTCATCATTGAAGCAGGAACCAATTCCGCCGCGGTTAAAACCGCAGCGGTACAATGGAATAAATAAACCATCTTTTGCATTATCATCCATCGGCGCTGACAGAATCGTATACCACTACTTTCTGCCAAAGGTGTTTGCAGGTATCAATAAAATGCAGGTGAAGGGGATCTACCTGGTAAGCATCCTGCGCTTCTTTATCTGCAAATACGACCAGCCAGGAAAAAGCATAAGAGGTGTCAATGACGCCACGGTCAGTTGCAGCAGGCACCCCAATATGGAATTGCTGAATGGATGGAACCTTACTCAGCGCCTTCAGGCCTCGGAGTAAAGCGGCATGGTCTTCTTTGCTATCCGGGTTATTTAACCAGAAGTAAACATGATGGATAAAAAGTTGTTGTGTAAGCATGGTATTTATTGAATGATTCGTTCTACGATTTTACCTGTTTGTTTATTTTTCAATATCAGTTTTTTGGCGCCAAAATGCGTCATCTCTTCCTTGATGAGGTAATGCTCCTGGTCGTGGTCTACGAGATGGCTTTCCTTGCTTAATCCCGTTTTTCCTCTCCAGATATCCAATTGCACAGGCTCCCATAGTTTTGATTTTGCAGAACGGTAAGCCGCGTCAAGGATGGCGTTTACCACATAACCGTCATAAAAAGTTTCTTTGGGGGCCACACCTTTTTCCATTGCATTGAACATATCCATGAACATGTGGTTGTAGCCAAGCTCATTCAGTTCATCACCTACGGGGAATAACCAGCCGGTATTGCTCTCCGCTTTCTCGGCAATATAATCGCCCCCCTTGCCTGTAGTGAACATATCAAACCCGGTACGGAGGAAGCTATTGATCCATATGGTACCCTCTGTGCCCATGACTTCATCGCGCAGATCGAGTCCCCCGCGAAATGTCCAGCTCACTTCAAACTGGCCTATGGCGCCGTTTTCGTATTTGACTAATCCTATTGCATGGTCTTCGGCATCAATTGGTTTTACCTGTGTATCGGCCCAGCACATGACTTCCACCGGTTTGATATCCTTTCCAATATAACTGCGCGTGATCTCCACACAATGACAACCCAGGTCAAGGATGCAGCCACCGCCTGCCTGCTCAATATCCCAGAACCAGTCGCTATGCGGACCAGGGTGCGTTTCTCTGGATTTGGCCCATAGTATCCTGCCCAATGCGCCATTCTTTACACTGTCTGATGCTTTAATAAATTTGGGTGTATATACCAGGTCTTCCAAGTAACCATTGAAAATGCCGGCTTCTTCCACCGCCAGCAACATGCGTTTGGCTTCGGTTGCATTGCGGCCTAATGGTTTGGTGGTCATGACCGCTTTTTTGTGCTTGCAGCAAAGTAACACGGCTGCCTCATGCAGGTTATTGGGCAGGGCGATGCATACAATATCCACATCAGGATGCGCGATGGCTTCTTCCATATCGGTGGTCCAGTGTTTGCAGCCATAATCTGTTGCAAATTTTTTAGCGCTTTCTTCCCGGCGCGAATAAATACTGATCACTTTATCCCTGCTTCGGTAACCTTGTAATGAATCTGCATAGAAACGGCCAATGAATCCGGACCCAAGCATTGCAATTTGTTTCATAGTCTTTGATTTGTAATGTGCTGCATCATGTGTAAGCTTTGATCAGCCCCTCATGATGCGCGATACATGATTTTTTTGTCTTTGAAAAATAATATAAAATAAACCAGCACACCCAATGCAATATACGCCGGCACATACCAGATGTTCTGCCAGTTATGAACATTGCCATTCTTGTGCAGGTCAACAATATAACCGCTGAACCAGGTGCCAATAAACATACCCGTGCCATAAGTGGCGAAAGTAAACAAACCCTGGGCTGCATTCTTTATTTTTTCACCTGCTTTCTTTTCTGTGTACATATAACCTGTTACAAAGAAAAAATCATAACAGATACCATGAAGTATGATCCCTGCATACAGCATCCATGCATTGGCGCCGGCATTACCATAGGCAAAGCAAACATAGCGCAGTATCCATGCAGTCATACCCATGAGTATCATTTTTTTGACGCCGATACGGTTAAACAGGAAAGGGATGGCTAATATGAATACGGCTTCCGATACCTGCCCCAGTGTCATCTTTCCCGCAGCATTGGCAAAACCAATTTCATTCAGGAATGGATTGGCAAAACCATAATAGAATGAAAGCGGTATGCAGACAAGGATAGCAGCAATAAAGAAAATGAGGTAAGGTTTGTCTTTAAACAGCACAAATGCTTCAGCACCCAATGCCCTGGAAGCAGAGACGTCTGTCGTAGCAGCTTTGGGAGGGGTATCGGGTAATACAAAACTCAGCAAGCCCAATGCAACAGAAACGGTTGCGGCCATATAAAAAGTAGCGGCGTTTTTTTCAATCCCTAATTTACTGATCAGCAGACCAGCTGCAATCCAGCCCAGGGTACCGAATACACGTATCCAGGGGAATTGCCTGCCCGGATCGGTCATTTGAGAGAATGCCACATTGTTGCTGAGTGCAATGGTTGGCATGTATAACAAAGCATAGGCAAGAATGACCCAGTAGAAAGTATTACTGTTGCCTGTTTTAGTGGCAAGGAACAGCAGCACGCCACCCACAAGGTGCAGTACACCCATGATGCGTTGTGCAGCAAAGAAACGGTCAGCTATCAAGCCCACAAAAAAAGGTGAGATCATAGTGGCAATGGCCAGTGCGCTGTAAGCAGCGCCAATTTCAAATCCGCTGGCATGCAGGTGCTCGCCCATATAGGTGCCCATGGTAACATACCAGGCACCCCAAATAAAATATTGGAGGAACATCATGGCGGCAAGTAAGAAACCGGCGCTGTTTTTCATGGTAAACAGGTTGTTTTTAATTTTCTTTCGTTAGATTTAACCTGCGATTGGGCAGGGAGAAAAGTGAGCGTTCAATTTAGGGATAATTAGTAATTAATGCGTAACAATCATTGATTATTTGTTGATAACAAACGATAGGTATGAAAAAACGATTGCTTTCCTTCCTTCCTGCCTGTGCAGCTTTTCTGATCACCAGCGCACAGACAGCCGATAGCACTTATGCTGAAAAATTAGGTTATCCGAAAGGGGCCAAAGTTTTGATCTTACATGTGGATGATGTGGGCATGTCCTATGACTCCAATGAAGGCGCCATCAATGCCATGACCAAGGGAGTTGCCACTTCCTGTAGTGTAATGATGCCCTGCCCCTGGGTACCGGCTTTCGTACATTTTTATAAAGAACATCCTTCGTTAGACGTGGGCCTGCATTTAACATTGACTTCTGAATGGAAGGGGTACCGCTGGGGGCCGCTTTCCGGTAAAAATACCACACCCGGCTTAGTTGATAAAGAAGGCGCCCTCTGGCCCAGCGTAGAGGCGGTGATCCAGCATGCCAGTGCAGATGAAGTAGGAACGGAAATCGCTGCACAACTGGAAAGGGCAAGGACCATGGGTTTTGAACCAACACACCTCGATACGCATATGGGCACATTGCTGGCGAAGCCCGATTATATGCAGCAATACATACGACTGGGCATCAGCAATCATATCCCCATTATGTTGCCGGGAGGCCATGTAAAACTGATCAGTGAACAGGTACACGCACCCGAAGCGCAGGTACAGCAATTGCGTCAGGTGGGCAAAATGCTTTGGAACAGCGGGCTGCCCGTGCTGGACGACCTGCACAATGGAAGCTATGGAGACCATATTCCCCAGGAGATGCAGGGCAATGACACCCAGATACAGACATTCAAAACACAGCAGTACATCAAAGGTATCCGATCCCTGCAACCAGGCCTTACCATGATGATCATGCATTG
>JBHAFM010000069.1:0-9414 GCA_041856175.1 Sediminibacterium sp. | reverse complement strand
GACCCTCCAGAGAACCATATATCAAAATACCTTTGTGCAATTTCTTTTTCTTCTGCCAGTGTTAACTCCCTTGGCTCTGCAAAATGCACAATATCGGTGTCGTATAGTAGCACCCCCTCTTTTACAATATCTGTAAAAAAAATAGCTGTACATACTTACCCTTAGCATAACTGCCAAACAGAATAATTTTTTCCGGAGCCACCACTTCTTTGATAATGCTTACTATCTCAAGTATCTGCTCCCGTTTGCCTGGCGGCAAATGATTTAAGGATGTCTTCATTATTATTAAAAATACGAAAGAAAAACAGTTGATAATGGCGCTCTTTACTGTCTGGTTAGTGAAAAGCAACAGTTATTTGTTCTTCGATCTTTCGTTAATAATATCGGCCGCATCAAGCAATTTCTCGATTTTCTCATAGAGTGTCATAATTGATGCTTTTTCATTAAATTCAAGATCAACGGAAAAGTATGCCACATACCGTTGTTTTCAACTATTTCCACAAAAGTGCCTTTGCCTCAGTATGATGAATAAATGAGTAAAGGTCTTCAATCACTAGGTTTGGGTTGCTTATTTCTTCTTCTGTTAACCGTTATTGATTTTGCATTTGCTTCTTAATCTCAGCCATGTTTCTCTATTTTCCCAAACATAAAAGTTATTTTGAGAACTTTGATAGAGCATTTATACTCACTTTTTGAATAATATTCACATTCACGTTATTACTAATCAATGATTCGGTAGGCATACTGTACAATTCGGGCAAATAGAAGGCTTTCGCAAGAAGAAATTTGTAACTTTAAAACCGTAAATACCGTTCATGCATGAAGCCATGGTTTAAAATATTCTTGTTTTGCACCAGTTCTTTTATATTCATTGGCTGCGACAGGATAACCAAAGACCTTGCCAAAGAACATCTGATGAACAAGCCACCCATCTCCTATTTCCACAATTCGGTAAGGCTGGTATATATAGAAAACACCGGCGCCGCAATGAGTTTTGGCGATGATCTTCCCAAAACTGCCAGTTTCTGGTTATTAAGCATATTTCCTTTGGTTTTTCTTTTATTCTTATCCGGCTATATCATCAGGTATGCTAAGGAGATGCATTTCCAAAAAATATTTTCATTCGCATTGATTATTTCAGGCGGGTTTGGCAATATCATAGACAGGATTATGTATGACAGGCATGTTACAGACTTTATGAATTTGGGCATCCAGAACATCCGGACAGGCATATTCAACTTTGCTGATGTTTGCGTTACAGCAGGTGTTATCGGCCTGATCTTCTTTTACCGGGATAAAAGAATAAGCAAAGAACTGACCTTATAATTCAACACACACATGATCATCCGCCATGCAACTATTGACGATCTCCCACGTATTGTGGACATCTATAACTCTACCGTGCACACAAGAATGGTTACCGCAGATACAGCGCCTGTATCCACAGAAAGCAGGGTCGGATGGTTTCATGAGCATAACCCCGTCAACAGACCTCTTTGGGTGATTGAGGATGAGAATAGCCAAATCAATGGTTGGGTAAGCTTTCAGTCATTTTATGGCAGACCAGCCTATGCCGCTACAGCAGAGATCAGTATTTATCTTGACGTTTCGCAACGCGGCAAAGGTTTAGGCAAAGAAGTACTGCAATACGCAATCAACAAAGCAAAAGAATTTGGTATAAAAACTTTGCTAGGTTTTATTTTCGTCCACAATGAACCCAGCCTGAAATTATTCAGACATTCAGGTTTTGAGGATTGGGCCACCCTACCAAACATTGCCACACTCGATGGCATTGAAAGAAGTTTGAAGATACTTGGTAAGAGGATCAATTTCTGGCAATGAGAATCAAAGGGGATAGCATCTTTCATATACAGCTGGTAAAATACAGTCAAAATCATATTATGATACTTTTCCTCATACGGTTGAATATACAATTACTGGGTATGTGGATACCTTGCAAGAAGCAATATTCGCGTTGAAAAAATTGGGAACTTTACACAGAAAAAAATCGTAGGTGATTAACCTTACGATTTCTTCTTCTTAGCTTGTAATTACGCAAAAGCTTATCCCACCTGAAGATGGCTGCTCACGGCAATCCTGTTCCACGCATTAATGGTAACAACTGCCATCACGATTTGTGCAATTTGGTTTTCACTGAAAAATTGTTGCGCATTTTGATAAGCTACATCAGATAAACCATGCTGATGAATTAAAGTAACTTCTTCTGTTATGGCAAGAACTGTTTTTTCCTCTTCTGTAAAAATAGTATCGGTTTCTCGCCATGCATTTAATAGGAAAATCCGCTGATCAGTTTCGCCGTTTTTCAATGCATCTTTGGTGTGCATATCAATACAATAAGCACACCCGTTGATTTGTGAAGCACGAATTTTAATCAGTTCCTTTACTGTTTTCGGAATGGATGTTTGAGCGAGATAATTTTCCAATGCCATCATCGCTTTTAGGGCCATTGGCTCAGCCGAATTAATGTTGATTCTTTTTTGCATTTTTCTTCTTTTTTAATTGTTGATGCAAAGCTAAAAAATGCGTATCCGAGAAAACTTAAACTGGTTTAAGAAACGCTTTTCTTTCGGATTTCACTCAAATACTCTGGAGTAAAACCCAGAAAGGAAGCAACAAGATATTGTGGAACTCTTTGTACAAATTCGGGATGTTTGTGAAGAAGTTCAAAATAAAGCTCTTCTTTAGAGAGTGAAAAAAGAAATTTCACTCTCAATTGGGCGGCAGCGTAAGCCCTTTGATAAATAAAACGGAAATAGCGTTCCATTACAGGATACTTCTCCACGAGCCTCTCTTGGTCTTTCCATGTTATATAGAGTAATTCTGTTTCTTCTAAAGCCTGAATATAAAATTCCGTTGACAATTGATGTTCATATGCAATATTATCTGTAATCCACCATGTCTCAATAGCAAACTCGGTTGTTTGTTCAATGCCTTTTTCGTTGATGAAAAATTTACGGAGTAACCCTTCGGTTACAAAATAATGATATCGGCAGAGTTGTCCTTCTTCCAGAAGGCTTTCTTTTTTAGCAACAAACTTTGTACCGAAATATTTCAGTATCTCATTAAAATCCGTATCGGTGATTTTAATAAATTTTCCCAAATGATTCTTTAATATTTGTGACATTTTTGGTTTGTTATTGCAAATTTAAGCTATTTACATTTTTGCATGTAAATCAGCTAAGGGTTTTATAATCATCCTATCGTAGTGATGTTGCCTTCGGTGTTTTTGCGAACTGGAAATTATCGGTTTGATATTCTGTTATTATCACATCTTCATCCCCTCCATCGGATCAGCGCCCGTTTTAAAGATGTACTCGCTGTTTAACAAGTAAGCCCCGCTGATTACAACAACATCTCCATCCTGCAAACCCGATTTTATTTCAATGCGGCCATTACTCTCCAAACCTGTCTCCACCATTTTATAGGCGAACTTATGATCGCCTTCCTGCACCCATACAGAGGCGCCGCGGCTGTCGCGGATCACCGCATCTACCGGCAATGACAAGGAATGATGCTGCCGGCTTTTAATGACCACATAAGCTGGCATGCCCGGTTTAAATTGATTGCCTGCATTAGGAATGGTTACCCTTATTAAATTAATTCTTGTATCAGGGTAAATTTCCGGGTTAATGAATTCGATCTTCCCATTCACCTCTTTCCCTGATACCCCGGGAAATTGAACCATAGCCGGCGCACCTTTTTCAACCGCAGCCAGCTGTGATGCATATACCTGCGCCTCTGCCCATAAAGTAGAAAGGTCCGCCAGCCGCATTACCGTACCCCCTTCGGTCACATACTCCCCTTCCTTGCTGTCCTGCGAAGTGATGTACCCATTAACAGTACTGTAAAAAGAAGTGAGCGGCGCCGCCTTCCCCTGCCGTACCAATTCCTGTATTTGTGCTTCAGCCATGCCCCATAACAACAGTTTATTTTTAGCCGCCTGAACCAACTGCTTAAAATCTACCACTGCATTACCCAATGACTGCTGCTTTTCCAATGCCAGCAAATATTCCTGCTTGGCATTATTCAGCTCTTCACTATACAGGTCAAATAGTTTGGCGCCCTTGCTTACATAATCGCCTATATTCTTAACATAGAGTTTTTCAATCCGCCCCGTTATCCTTGAACTTACCGCATGCTCTTTTTGCCGGTCAAAACCGATGGTAGCGGTCAATACCAACTGGTTGCCGATGGTTCCGCTTCGGAGGGTATCTACCTGTATGTTCCCCAGCTGTATCTGCTGGGCGCTTAATTCTATTGCACCCGTATGCTGGTGGTTGCTCTTTTTTGCAGGCGTCAGATCCATTTTGCAGACCGGGCACTTGCCGGGTTTGTTTTCTTTTACCTGCGGGTCCATAGAGCAGGTATAATAAATATCAGGGTCTGCCGGCGCTGCTTCTTTTTTGCCCTTGCAGGCAACCAGCAACAATAATAATCCCAGTACCATAAAAAAATATCGCATAACTATTCGTTTACTTTGATAAAACTTTCGCTGTCCATTAAAAACTGTGCATTGGCTGCCACTGCATCATCCGGGTTAAGTCCTTCAATCACCTGTATCTTGTTGTTATACACCAGCCCGGTGGTTACTTTATGGGCTTTGAAAACATCGCCTTCTTTTTTAAACACCATTTTGTCTAACCCCAAAGCAATCACTGCCTCCCTGGGTAACCAGTAAGCTTTTATTTTATTTCCTGCTATCCTTGCCTTTACCTGGCTGCCTACTGGTATATCCATGGTGTTGCGCTCAAACCAGACCCTTGCTGTTACTGTCTTGCTCCCTTCCCTCAAAAAAGGTTCGATAAAATCTATCTTCCCGCCGAAACCCTTGCCCGGTGCAGTTTCCGGAACTAGTTGAACAGGATTGCCCACCTTAACCAGGCTTTGATCGTCTGCATAAATATTCAGCACAGCCCAGAGCTTGTGCGGGTTGAATACCGTTAATACCGTTTGCCCTTTTTGCACATACATGCCTTCTTTCAGCGCCAGGTCTCTCGTAGTAACAGGTTCCGAAGCAGCCGGCGCCGGGGTATTCATGCTTAACGCATCATGAATATGGCCACTGTAATAACTGTACACCGAAATGGTGAGCATGGGTTGTTGTTGCTGAATAATTGCCTGTAGCTGTTCCGGTGAAACGCCTGAGAGCAGCAGCTTTTCTTTGGCCGCCTGAATGAAAGCCGTATTACCCGGATCATTTTTCAGCAGGAACAACAGGTTTTGTTGTGCCGTAAGTAATTCGGGACTGTAAATATCCATCACTTTCTGGCCCTTGCACACATCCTGAAATGTGTATGTCAGGTACAGCTTTTCAATTCTTCCGCTTACCCTTGCTGCAATGGAGCCAACCGCGCGGGTATCATAAGCAACAGTTCCTAAAGCTTCTATGGTTGTTGCTTCTTCTTTTTGCAGCAGGCTGGTAACGGGAATGGTCGACAGCACATAACTGTTCGTGGGTCTTAACAGGGTAGCCAGGTTAATATCGTTGATGGCTTTCTCTTCTCCGCTCATTGGAACTAAGTCCATGCCGCAGATGGGGCAACTACCGGGCTTGTCCTTTATGATCTGATGGTGCATGGGGCAGGTGTACAGTTGCTTACCTGCGGCCTGTTGCTGGCTGACGCTGTTGGTTTTTGAATGACAACCCAATGCAAACACAACCAGCAGGCCTAAGAGATATCGCAATGGTCTTATATGATTAATGATTCTTTTCATGGCGCCGCTTATTTTATTTCTAATATTTTCTCTAATTGCGTTTGCAGCATCAGCAGGTCCTGCAACTGCTGCAGGTATTCTAACTGGGTTATATTCAATGTTTCCCAGGCGTCAAACAGCGAAAAGAGTTCTTCTGTATTTTGCTCATACGCCAGTTGCATAGTTTGAAAGTTCTTGCGCAGGGCCGGGATAATGTTTTCATCGAACAGCCTGATCTGTTTTTTCTTCAGCTCCATATCGTTCTGCATGCCATAAGCCCTGCCGCTGGCTTCATTCACGATCACCTGCTTTTGCTGATCTAACGACGCTGCTTTCCATTTGAGGCTTTCCACATTCGCCTTTGCACTCCGGGAAGACCATTTGGCCATGGGTATTTTAACCGTTCCCATTAAAGTGTATTGCATGGGCAATCCGCCAAAACCAAACATGTGCTCAAAGCGCACACCAAACTCAGGCTTCAGTTTGGCCATTTCAAGTTGCTGCTGCAGGTAATTAACCCGTATGTCCTGCTGAATAGCCCTGATATCGCTCCTGGCATCAATGAATACCGTACTGTCGAAGACGGTGGATGAATAATTTTTGACCGTGAAGGTTGTATCAATATCAAACTCCTCCATTTTATGCTTGTTCATTAAAGTGTTCAGCAGTATCTTTTTTTGCTTTACTTCATTTTCGAGCTGGAGCCGCATATTCTGGATACTTCCTATAGCCGCTTTGGCTTTATAGTAGGCATTGATTTTTCCCAACCCGTTCCTATACCGTATTTCTGCGCTCTGTATCATAAAGTTCAGCAACTTTTCGTCCTGGTTCAGTACGCCGAGTTTTCTTTTAATGATGACCCACTCGTAATAATTTTTCTTTGCCTCGGCTACCAGGTCGTTCAGTACAGCTTTTTTACGTTCAACAACCGGTGCTGCAACAGATGCCAGGTACTTTTCTTCTGCATCCAATCTTTTTTTATTGGGGATCATTTGTTCTGCCGAAACCATGTATTGCCCCATGCCAAATGAGCCGTTGTCTCCCTTTTTCAGGTATTTCGGATTGTAGGGTACCATCCAGAAACCGGTTCCCAGCTGGGGCGCTTCCCAGTTCCTTGCCCCTTTGGCTGCTTCATCGGCAGCCCGGATATCTGCATCGTAGATCTTTAAAGAGGGATTCGCCTGCTGAACCTGGTCTAAGATAGTATCAAGGCTAACCGTTTGCGCGGTTGCTGCAACTAAGCTACACGCGAATACAAGCATCCATATGATTTTCTTGTTCATGGTATTAATGTTTTGTTGCTGCTATTGCCAGCTTTCCGTATTTCCTTAGTTCATATTCCTTTGTCATTAAAAAAATGAGCGGCGTAACCAGCAGTATATGTGTGGCAGAAGTTAATACGCCGCCAATCATGGGCAGCACAATCGGTTTCATTACATCGCTTCCAACACCACTGCTCCACAGGATAGGGATCAACGCAAACAGCGATACACTTACCGTCATCAGTTTAGGGCGCAGCCTTTTGGCAGCGCCGGCTATGACATACGCTTTTAAGTCTTCTTTTGTGATGGTTTCTTTTGAATTTCCTTTCAATGCCACCAATTGCTGCATGGCGTCGTTCAGGTAGATGACCATTACTATTCCTGTTTCAACAGCCAGTCCGAACAGTGCAATAAAGCCCACTGAAACAGCTACCGATAAATTCACTCCCCAGAAATAGATCATATACGCGCCACCTATTAAGGCAAAGGGTACGGAGATCAAACTGAAGAACGCTTCCCTTGCTGAGTGAAAGGCAAAATACATGCAGGTAAAAATGATCAGCAGCACAATGGGCAGGATCAGCTTCAATGTTTTTTCGCTGCGAATCAGGTTTTCGTACTGGCCGCTCCATTCTAAGAAATATCCCTTGGGTAACTGCTGTAGCATCTTATCTAATTTTTGTTGCGCTTCTGCTACCGTGCTACCCAGGTCCCTGTCCCTCACGTTGAACAATACCGTACCCCGCAGCAACGCATTTTCAGAATTGATCATGGGCGGGCCTTCACTGATCCTGATATCAGCTACTGTTTCCAAAGGAACGGGGCCAAAATTCATGGTCTGCACCTGCAGCCGCTTCAGCTCATCTATACTATTGCGAAAATCCTGTCCGAACCTGGCATTGACTGAAAACCGCTGGCGGCCTTCGATGGTAGTAGTCAGTTTTGCTCCGCCCAGGGCGCTCTCTACTACTGCGTTCACATCATCCACACTTAACCCATAGCGGCCGATCTCATCGCGTTTTACAACAATATCGATGTATTTGCCACCTGTAATGGGTTCGGCATATAAATCCTTCACCCCGTCAATGCCTTCCAGTTCTTTTTTGATGGCCTGCGAAAACTGGTTGATGGTGTCTAAATGCTGGCCATATACTTTTACCCCCACATCTGTACGGATACCGGTTGAAAGCATGTTGATGCGGTTGATAATGGGTTGCGTCCACCCATTGGTTACGCCTGGTATCTGCAGTTTGGCATTGAGTTCATTGATGATATCTTTTTTCTCCATGCCTTTTCGCCACTGCGCTTTTGGCTTCAGCAGGATGATCGTTTCAATCATGCTGATGGGAGAATTGTCCGTAGCTGTATTGGCCCTTCCGGCTTTACCCAATACATTTTCTACTTCCGGCACCGACTTGATGATTTTATCCTGCACCTGCAACAACCGTTTCACTTCTGCGTTAGATACGTCCGGTAAAGTAACGGGCATAAATAAAACAGACCCCTCATCTAACGGCGGCATGAATTCTTTTCCTAAGCTCATGAGCAATGGAATGCTGACCAATAGAGCAATGAGGTTGATGCCGATGGTGGTCTTGCGCCATTTGAGGCATAGCCGGATCAGCGGCTCATAGATCCGCTCCAATACCCGGTTTACAGGGTTGGCGCTTTCCGGCCTGAACCTTCCTTTCATAAAAAAGGAAATCAATACAGGCGCTAATGTGATGACCAGAACGGCATCTACGATCATGATGAATGTCTTGGTATACGCCAACGGACCGAATAATTTTCCTTCCTGGCCGGTAAGCAGGAAAACAGGCAGGAAAGAAGCAATGATGATAATGGTAGAAAAGAATACCCCTCTCGACACCTGTTTGCAGGATCGTTCAATGATATCCATTCTTACTGCTTCCGGTATTTTTACGTAGTTTTTTTTGAATATATTTTTCATTGCTGCTGTTTATTTGTTAGCCGGATCGTTTTGCCAGGCCGATAAGTTCCTGTAGGCATTCTCCGACATAATGATCCCGTTATCTACAATGACCCCGATGGCCAAAGCAATACCGGTAAGCGACATGATATTGGATGATACACCGAACGCATTCAGTAAAATAAAACTGATGGCAATAGTGATGGGGATTTGTATGATAATGCTTAATGCGCTGCGCCAGTGAAATAGAAAGAAGATCACAATCAGGCAAACCACGGCAATCTCCTCGGCCAGTTTGTATTTGATATTGTCAACAGCCGCTTCAATTAATGTACTCCTGTCATAAGCCACTTTAAAACTTACTCCTGGTGGTAATCCTTTTTGCACATCGCCCATTTTCTTTTTAATGGCGCCGATCACTTTATCGGCATTTTCGCCATACCGCATGACTACGATGCCGCCTACTTTTTCTCCTGTTCCGTTCTCATCAAATATGCCAAGCCGCAG
>JBHAFM010000068.1:0-18355 GCA_041856175.1 Sediminibacterium sp. | reverse complement strand
AATGATGGGTCATTCCATGCTTTGCCGATCAGTGCATCATCTGCTACTTCAAACATGCCTTCTTTGGTCCTGTCTTTTTCCAACCAGTAGGGCTGTGTTGACTTAGGGTTAAGTTTTGGAACAATGATGGTTGTATAAGCATAATTCTGGTTGGTCTCCAAAGGTTGCTGCAAAACAGTATCAGCAGTAATACTATAATCAACAAAGAATTTTACCAAGGACGCATTTACTTCATTCCGTTTATTGACCAACAGGTTCACTTTAACAGAATCGCCCAGCAAAGCTGTCTCCTGCTGGGTAGTTGCTTCGACAGATAGCCCTGCACATGCCGTCACCAATTCCTGTACTTCAGCCATTTTTTTCTTTTTCCATATTTCCTGTTCAGGCGGCACGTGAAGGCCTGCGATTTGCCTGTAGAGTTGTACTAAAGCTGGTACCGATGCCGCAGGCGTGGTAAACTGGTACGCATGAATGATATGATCAATGGCATCCTGCACCTGAGCGCCGCCCTTCACCCTTGTCCAATCTGTTACAATTCCATCCATCAGGTCATCCCGGTCATTCCGCGGTGCATCGCCACCCGTGGTAGCAAAGAATTCATATACCTTCCCTTTCCTGCGCGGCCTTCCTTCGCCCTGGCTCTTGTGCATGCTGCGTGCCTCAGCGCCCAGCTCTCCATAACTTTCTCCCAACAAGGGATTATATGCACCTACTTCAATCCTTAGCTGGTCATTGGCAGTGGTATTGATGTTGCCAAAATTAAAGGTATTCCACAATATACGCTTAGCCTGCCAGGGTCTTGCATTGCGCCCGAGCAAGGCAAACTGCTCAGGAAACCTGGTTGAATCGGCTGCTGCCCTGAACGCTTCGTTGGCAAGTATGGCCGAAGCCCAGTGGTGGCCATGACCAGCCCTTGCATCGGCAGGGAATCGCGTAATGATGATATCGGGCTGCAGTTTCCTGATCATCCATACGATATCACTTAATACTTTTTCACGGTCCCATATATGCAGCGCTTCATTGGCGCTTTTACTGTAACCGAATTCATACGCGCGGCTGAAATATTGCTCTGCGCCATCCATCCTTCTTGCGGCCAATAGTTCCTGCGTGCGTATCAATCCCAATTCCACTCCCTGTTCACTGCCTACCAGGTTCTGACCGCCCTCTCCCCTTGTAAGGCTCATATAGGCGGTGCGGTACATTTTCTCTTTGGCGAGGTAAGGAAGCAGGTAGTTGTTCTCATCGTCGGGATGCGCCGCTATATACAACACAGTACCCAATACCTTCAGTTGTTTCAGTTGCAGGTAGATAGCTGCGCTACTGTGACTGGCTGGTGTTTGCGCATAGGAAGCAGAAAAGAAAAAGCTGCAGGTGAACGCTATCATACCGATAATCAACTGGAGGCCGCATGCTTTTCTTAACCTATTCATAGTCGTTGTTCTTTTGTTATACCATCTAAAAATAGCAAAGACAGGTCATAAATGAATATTGCAAAGTATGAGCGGTTCATTTACTGCCCAACAAGGAATACGGCATTGGCAAACAAAAGCTTGCCATTTTCCCAGAAATTCCTGAACAATGGATCATCTGCCAGGTATACAACGCTGCCATTCCCTATATGCTGTACGCCAAAGAGTACCCCATCCTTTAATTTATTCTTCACCCTGGTACCGGCAAAACCCGTTACATAAGCATCCTTCTTTATGATCCCCACATTCCATCCGTCTTTTATGAATTCAAAGAGATTGGTATCCTGCTTGATAGTAAAATAATAATCAGGGTAACCAAACCCGAGCGGATGCGTATTATCAAGTTCTAATTTATAAATAGCTCCGGGGATCGTTCCACTGATTGATTCCCGCTCCCTCTCACCGTATTTTTTTACATGCACATAATCTCCTCTATCCTCGGCTTTATCCTCTTTGATTTTGATTCCCCAATCGCTGCCGGCTAATAATGATACCGCATTTTCGAGGGCAATGACCTTACCGCCATTCCGCACAAATTCTTTCAGTTTATCTGTATTTGCTTTGTCGGCAAAGCTCTTATAATAACCATCGGGCATGATCAGCACATTGTAATACCTGAGGTTAAGGTGGCTGATATCGGAAGCGTTGAGCAATGTCACCGGGTAATCCAACAGCCTTTCGAAAAAATGCCATATTTCACCTGCACCCAATGAAGATACCTGGTCACCAGTCAGTAAAGCCACTTTGGGAGCGCTGTTGATCACTTTAATATCGGGCGAACCAAAATCAGCGCCTTTATCCATAAAGCCTGTTGCTACCGCAGTTCCCTGAACATGGTATTTTTTACATGCTTCATTTGTGATCGCACTCCAGTTGGGCTGATTGCTTGTTTTTAAAACGATCAATGTACCCCTGTCATAGGTTTTATCCTGGTACGTAAATTCTTTTTCAGCAAAACGTACTTTCACTCCGTTCCTGAGCAGGTAACCCAATACTTTTGCAGCATCAAAAGAAGTGTATGGGATCAATACACCATAAGGCGAATTGATAGCTGCAACCGGTGCGGCTTCCTTCCATCCTGCCTTAACAGCTAATTTTTCTTTTACGGCATAACCACTTACACCGTAGGCATAGGGAATGCTCCAGGCAGTAATATCATAAGTATTGGAATCCACCACTGCAGTCTTTGGCTCCAATAATACTTTTGCCATAACAGCATGTGATTGGTAAGCGCTTACCGCAATATGAAAACCTTCGTCTTTAAATGTTTCTTCCCTGCCTGTGGTATAATGATATCCCCTGAATGTTTGATTGCCCAGTGTTCCGTACGCAATACCGTTCTGGTCGAGCAGCTTTGCTACTGCACGAAGCCTGCTTTCCTCTTTGGCAGTTAATACATAGGTCTTGTATTCGCCCGTTTTGCCATTGCGGCTGTCCTCAAAAAACTGCTGATACTCATGCAGCAGTTTGTCCCTGTTATGCGATGCTGTTTCAATGGTGGATAATCCTGTTGTAAAATGGTGCATGACACGATCGGTCAGCGTAAGGGTATCGCCGCTTTCATTGATGACAGCCAGGCCGCCACGGCTATGCCCGCCCTGTTCAAATGTCATACCAATGGCGCCGTTATAAATAGGATACGTATCGCCATAAGAGGGATACAGGAGATCAAACCGCTCTTTTGTAAAATACAGCCATCCATTGTGGTCAAAATACTTCGCGTTATTTTTTCCGATCAATTGCTGAAAGTCGCGCTGCCATTTCGTTATCACGTCGTGGTAAGGTTCTGCAGCTGGGGCAAAATAATACGGTGCATTATACCCTTGTTCATGAAAATCAACATGCACCTGCGGCAACCATGCATTGTATTGTTTCAGCCGTTGCTGTGTTTCTATTTGTGTTTGCCAGGCCCAGTCGCGGTTGAGGTCAAAATTATAGTGGTTGCTTCTGCCGCCTGGCCAGGGCTCTGCATGTTCCCTGGATTGCGGATCTGCATTGAAGTGATCTCCTGTTACTGAATTAAACCAGTTCACATACCTGTCGCGCCCGTCGGGGTTAATGCAGGGATCTATCACCACCACCGTATGTTGCAACCACTCTTTGGCCTGCTGGTTGGATGGATCAACCAATGCGTACAGTGTAAGCATCGCAGCTTCAGAAGAAGAGGGTTCGTTGCCATGTACATTATAACTCAGCCATACGATGGCTGGTGTTTTTTCCGTTATGGTGGCAGCTTTATCTCCCATTCCTGCAATATGCAGGTTGTTGATACGGATCGTTTCTAATTGTTGTATGTTCTCCGGCAAGCCGATAAAAGCCAGCACCAGCTCGCGTCCTTCATTGGTTTCACCATATTTTTCAAGCCTTACCATCGCTGGCCGGGCTTTTGCAATGGCCCTGAAATAATCTACAATTGTATGATGGCGGGTATAATGGGTGCCCACTTGATAACCCAGGAACTGTTCAGGGCGCTGTATGTCCTGTGCAAAAGCGGCAGCAACAGTCAATAGCATGAATAAAACCAGTACATTTTTTCTCATAAGGTGGTAAATAAGTGGTGAATGTAGGGAAGAATAGGATATTGTTGTTGCAAAAAATCTTAATTTTCTACTATGAAAAACGCTGCTTTATTATTGCTGTCCGCTGCTATGCTATCCGCTCAGCTCAATGCACAGACAAGCATGTCATTTGTAGGTGCCGGCAAGGCAATCAATCCTTATAAATACACCATCACCAAGAACGCTTCTTTCACTAATGCCGCAGTATCCAGTGCACATCCCTTAGCAAGCCGGGTAGGCGCCATGGTCATGGAACGGGGCGGCAATGCATTCGATGCCGCCATTGCCACACAGCTGGCGCTTGCGGTAGTATATCCGGGTGCAGGCAATATTGGCGGAGGTGGTTTTTTACTCGCAAGAAAAAAAGACGGGGAATTGATTGGCCTCGATTACCGCGAAGCGGCCCCCTCCAAAGCAAGCAGGGATATGTACCTTGATAAGAATGGCAATGCCCAGATCACTTTATCGCAAAACGGTCACCTGGCATCGGGCATACCCGGTACGGTTGCCGGTTTGTTTGCCACACTTACTTATGCAAGGCTTTCTTTTAAACAGCTGGTGCAACCTGCTATTGATCTTGCCGAAAAAGGATTCGTCATTACCGAAAGGGAAGCCGTTGGCCTGAATGGTTCCCGCGAAGCATTTTTAAAATACAATACCCGTCCCACTGCTTTTGTCAAAGCAAACAACTGGAAAGCCGGCGACACGCTTGTTCAAAAAGAACTGGCTGCCACGTTAAAGCGTTTGCAACAATATGGCGCAAAGGATTTTTATGAAAATGAAACAGCAAAACTGATACTCGAAGAAATGCACCGGGGCAATGGCATTATGCAGCCGGATGACCTGAATAATTATACTGCCAAGCTGCGGTTACCCCTTGAATTTGATTACCGGGGTTACCGTGTCATCAGTTTTGCACCACCCAGCAGCGGCGGTGTGCTATTGGCACAGATGATGAAGATGATTGAAAAATTTCCTGTAAAAAACCTGGGATTTCAAACGGCAAAATCTGTACAGCTGATGATTGAAGCAGAACGAAGGGCTTATGCCGACCGGGCCGAACACCTTGGTGATCCTGATTTCTGGAAAGTTCCGGTTAAAACATTACTCAGTGATGCCTACCTGGCACAGCGTATGGCCGATTACAATCCGGATAAAGCCGGCAACAGTAGCGAGACCAAAGCCGGCCTGATCAAAGAAGGTGAAGAGACCACACATTTGAGCGCTGTAGATGCAGACGGTAATATGGTGGCAGTGACCACTACATTGAATGGAGGTTACGGAAGTAAAACGGTGGTTGGCGGAGCAGGTTTTTTACTGAACAATGAGATGGATGATTTCAGCGTAAAGCCTGGTGTTCCCAATATGTACGGGGCGGTAGGCGGTGAAGCCAATGCCATTGGCCCCGGCAAACGTATGCTGAGTTCTATGACACCTACATTAGTACTGAAACATAATACCCCCTATCTCACCATCGGAACACCCGGAGGTACCACCATCCCCACTTCTGTGTACCAGGCATTGGTCAACCTCATCGATTTCAATATGAGCCTCGCAGATGCCATCAATAAACCAAAATTCCACCACCAATGGCTGCCCGATGAGGTTGACATTGAAAAAGATTTTTCTGCCGAAACAAAAAAGCAACTGGAGGAAATGGGCTACAGGTTCAAAGAAAGAGGCGGCATCGGACGCACAGAAGGCATTAGGCTGGTCAATGGTAAAAGGGAAGCAGTGGCAGACAAGCGAGGGGATGATTCCGTGGCAGGCTTTTAGAAATTAGGGGTATTTTTGCAGGGATGGCCCTAAAACAAAAACCATGGAATTAGCAGCAGCCTTTTTAAGGGATAGCATTAAACGCTTTACAAATTATAAAGAACTTGGCGATAAGACATTAACGCAACTGGAAGAAAAAGACCTGCATTTTCAACCCTCATCCGAAAGTAACAGTATTGCTGTGATCATCCGGCACATGCATGGCAATATGCTCAGTCGCTGGACCAACTTCCTGACTGAAGACGGTGAGAAGGAATGGCGTCAAAGAGATGCTGAGTTTGAAGCAGCTGCCAACTGCAGCAAGGCAGAACTGTTGGCATGCTGGAATGAAGGCTGGAGCTGCCTGCTGGATACATTGGAAAGCCTCCGCCCCGAAGACATGGTAAACACAGTGACCATCCGCACCGAGCCATTACCAGTCTATGATGCCATTTTAAGGCAACTGGCCCATTACTCCTGCCACGTTGGTCAAATTGTTTACATAGGCAAACTCATTAAGAACGAACAATGGGTTTCATTGAGCATTCCCAAAGGAAACAGCCTGCAGTATTTAAGAAGTGTTAAGAAAGGCGAAGCAAAGCAACCTTAGCATAGTTGTTGGGAATACTTAATTTTACACGTAAACAAAGCCTGTTCTGAAGCGATTTCTAAAAATACTACGCCGTACCGTCTTAGTTATCATTGCCGCTATTTTACTGGCTTTCATAGCTATCCAGACAGAATTGGTGCAGAACTGGCTGGTAAGCATGGCCACTAAGCGTTTGTCAAAAACTTTGGGCACAGAAGTAAGTATTAAAAAAGTCAGCTTTTCCCTCTTCAATCGCCTCAACATGGACACTACCATGGTGCGTGATAAGCATCATGATACATTGCTTTATGCCGGGCAGCTTAAAGTGCGCATTACGGACTGGTTCTTCCTGAAAGATACGGCTGTACTAAAGTATGTGGGATTAGAAGATGCCGTTATCAAGCTGCAGCGAAAAGACGCAACATGGAACTACCAGTTCATCATCGATTCACTTACTTCGCCCTCGCCCGCTAAAAAGAAAAGCAGTGGCGGACTGGTACTGAACCTGAAAAAGGTTGACCTGAAGAATGTGCGCTTTATCAAAAATGACCTGTGGGGAGGAGAAAGGATGGAAGCAGGTGTTGGCAGCCTCTTATTAGATGCAGACCGCATAGATCTTCAGAAAAGTATTTTTCTCATCAATGATGTGTCATTGGACAAACCTTTTTTATCTATCCTTAGCCTTGACCCGCTTAACCCGGATTCATTGAAAAAAAAGAACCCTTCAGTTGATACCGGCATGTATTTTAACGCAGGCAACATGCTGTTAAAAGCAGGCAACCTCAAGATCACCGATGGCAGTCTTTTAATTGATGCCAATACCGGCAATCCAACCCCCTATTTTGATGGCCAGCATATCCGGTTAAGTAAACTGAATGGCACCCTGGCCAATATTTCATTGGTGAAAGATACCCTGCGCGCTGCAGTTAACCTGGCTGTAAAAGACCAGTGCGGGTTTGAACTGAAAAAACTGAAAACCAATTTCAGGCTCACCCCGCAGATCATGGAACTGGCATCGCTTGACCTCCAGACCAACAAAAGCAGGCTGGGCAATTATTATGCAATGCGGTTCAAAGACTTCAATAAAGATTTTGGCTATTACATCCAAAAAGTAACCATGGACGCGTACTTTAAAGAAGCAAGGGTAAGCAGTGACGATATTGCCTACTTTGCGCCTGAACTCAAAACATGGAAGCGTGAAGTAACGCTGAGTGGCCATTTTTTGGGCACAGTTGATCAATTCACCGTCAACAACCTGGGCGTCAAAGTTGGTACCACCACCAATATAACGGGTTCACTCAGTATGAAGGGGTTGCCTGATATTGACCGGACCATCATCCGGTTCAGTAACGGAACAGTACAAACCAACCATCGCGATATCGGTACATTGATTCCCTCACTGAAAGAAACCACTTCTCCCAACCTTACAGCCCTGGGGAATATTATTTACAGGGGTAATTTTATCGGTACTATCCACAATTTTACAACTGCCGGCTCCCTGAGTTCACAGCTGGGTGGCGTGAAAACCAATATCAGTTTGCAACTGCCGCACAAAGGGGAACCTTCCTATACGGGAAATATTGAAACCCATCACTTCAACATAGGAAAGTTCCTGAACAATGCACAACTGGGACTTGTCGATTTCAAAGGAAAGATCACAGGCAGCAGTTTCAATATTGAAAAACTCAGGACTTCCTTAGACGGTAATATCTCCTCACTGGAATTCAATAATTACACTTATACCAACATCACCACCAATGGTACATTCCAGAAAAAATATTTCAGCGGGGAAGTAAAAGTCAGTGACCCTAACCTGAATTTTACCAGTAATGTAGAAATAGACCTGTCCAAAGAACAGCCCAGTTTCAATATCCTGGGCGACCTTGTCAATTCTAACCTGCAGGAACTGCATTTTCTTAATGATCATATTGAACTCACAGGCCTGTTGGACGTAAATTTTACAGGCACTAATATTGATAATTTTCTGGGCACCGCTAAATTCCTTAACGCCGATATCAGGAACAATGACACTAAGCTGAGTTTTGATTCGTTGAACCTTACGTCAAACTATGAGGACAGTGTGAAATACCTGCGGCTCAGCAGTAACGATTTCAAAGCCTCTATTTTTGGCAAGTTCAGTATCCTTGAATTACCTGCAAGCTTCCAGGCATTCCTCAACCACTACTTCCCCACCTATATCAAACCGCCGGTATACACGCCTAAAAACCAGCAATTCAATGTAAGCCTGACCACTAATTATATTGAACCTTACCTGCGCATATTCAATAAACAACTCAGCGGCTTTAATGATGCAACCCTTTCCGGATCTGTTGATACCCGCAAAAATGAATTGCACTTCACCACCATGGTGCCTTATGCCGGCTACAAGAAAAATACCGTTACAGGCATTAACCTGAAAGGCGCTGGCAATATGGACACCTTATCGCTCAGCGGCGAGATCAGCAGTATACAGGCAGGCGATAGCCTCCGCTTTCCCAATACAAGACTGAACATCGTTTCCAAAGCAGACCATTCTGTCGTGTCCATCAAAACAAGCGCCGATAACACCCTGAACGATGCAGACCTCTACGCTGACATATTCACCCTTGATGATGGCCTGCGTATACAGTTCAGACCTTCGTCATTTGTATTGAACGAAAAAAAATGGAACATAGAAAAAGAAGGGGAACTGGTCATGAGAACCAATTTTGTGGATGCGCATAATGTGCGGTTTACGCAAGGATTCCAGGAAATAACAGTAGCGACCGAAGAAGAAGATGGCGGCAATACCAATAAGCTGGTAGTGAAACTGAAGAATGTGATACTGGGCGACCTCACTTCTCTTTTTATGAAGGATCCGCACCTGGAAGGCGTTACCAATGGCAGTGTGGTGTTAAGTGATTTCTTCGGCCAGTTCAGGGCAGATGCTGATCTGAAAGCAGAACAGTTCAGGATGAATGACGACTCCATTGGTGCAGTTAACATCAAAGCGCTGTATAACAGTAAAACCGGAAAGATCAGCCTGAACGTTCTCTCACCCAATGATGGCTATAATTTTTCCATGGCTGGTTTGTACGATCTGAAAGACTCTATAGGGAACCCATTGAACATAGATTTAAAGCTAAACAACTCAAAGATCGATATCCTTCATAAATTTTTGAGCGATCTTTTCACTGATATCAAAGGAAGAGCAACAGGAACGCTCACCATCAGTGGCGATCCTAAAGCGCCCAACCTTGCCGGCAGGGTAAAGCTGAAAAATGCCGGCATGAAAGTGAACTATACACAGGTATATTATACCATTGATTCTGCTGACATCAGGTTTGAAGAAGACGGTATCAACTTTGGAGAATTCTCTATTAAAGACAGGTACAAAAATTCAGGTACGATAAGGGGTAAACTTTTTGAACGGGGATTCAGGGATATGGCATTCGACTTTGAGCTTGCTACCAATAAATTATTATTGATCGATACCAAGCTGAAAGACAACCAGCAATTCTATGGCAAAGCGATAGGAAAGGCCAACTTAAGTTTTAAAGGCCCTGAAAGCGCTGCCAGGATGACGATCATTGGCGAATCGAACGACAGTTCTCATATCTTCATCCCCAGTTCGTTCAGCAAAGAGAGTGGTACGGCTGATTTCATCGTATTCAAACAATACGGCAGCGAAATGGCTAAGTTAGATAAGAATAGCGGCTTCAACTTATCTGTTGACCTGGATATCACGGCCAATAACAAAACACAGATAGATGTTATCCTGGATGAGCTGGCCGGTGATGTGATCAAAGCTACGGGCTACGGCAGGCTCAGGATCAGGGCAGGAACATCGGACCCGCTCACCATTCGCGGCCGGTATAATATTGAGCGGGGCAAGTATGATTTTAACCTGCAGGGATTGGTACGCAAACCGTTTGAATTATTACCGGAAGCAGGCAACTATATTGAATGGACCGGCGATCCTTACAAAGCTGAGGTGCATATTGATGCGCAATACACTGCCGAACGGGTAAGCCTGAGCGACCTGATTGGCAGCAATAATTTTAACGGTACCATTAAAGCGTACCGGGGCGATGTATTTGTTGTAGTGCAATTGCGGGATCAGTTGATGAAACCCAATATCTCGTTTAAGCTCGACTTTCCACAGGGCAGTCCTGCTAAAATTGATAACGATTTTTCACAGTACATTTCAAGGATCGAAAAAGACCAGAATGAAATGCTGAAGCAGGTGGCTTTCCTGATCGCTTTCAATTCGTTTTCCCCGGTGGGCGAAACAGCAGGCAGTAATGCTGCTAACCCTTACTCATTCACCACCATCGGTGTTAATACCCTTTCCCAGATACTGACCAAAGAAGTGAATAAGGTCTTTTCCAATATGCTGTATAAACTCACCGGCGATAAAAGCCTGCGATTTGACCTCGGCACTTCTTTATACAGCAGTTCCAGCTTAGACCCCAATGCCGGCAGCATAACAGCCAGCAGTAACCGGCTCGACAGGTCACGTGTGAATTTTAAGTTTGGCAAAAGCTTCTTTAATGACAATATCATTGTCACCTTTGGCGGTGACCTGGATTTCAACCTGGGTACTACCTCTGCTGTTCAGAACGGTAATTTCCAATGGCTGCCCGATCTGAATATAGAATTCGTGTTATCGAAAGACAGAAAACTAAGGGCCATCATATTCAGCAAGAACAGTCTCGATATTGCCGGCTCAAGCCTCGGGCGCCGCAACAGGCAGGGGGCCAGCATTTCTTATAAAAGAGATTTTGAAACATTGTTTGGAAGAAAAGAAAAAGACATTGAGTTCAAATCGCCGGGTGACAGTACAGGGTCGAAATAGGTTGGGATGGCTGATTTAGTTGAGCACAGGCCCGGGAACCAGTTTGCATCCCTTCATACGGTATACATAAAAATAACGCACCACCCTTCCGCCCCTCACCTGGTTAATAACAACAGGTGCTTCAATGGCAGTAAAATAAGCGCTGTACTTTACTGCAGGGTTCATGGGCAGGTTAGAGGGAACGATACAGTAAGCATCATCGCCCAACTGCAATGGCTTTCTTTCACGGTTAAGCCAGGCAAACTTATGGAGGTCTTCCAACCGTCCAATGCCAACCAGGTTCATTCCTGTTGTCCGTGCCGTATAAAATTCAAGATGACCACCCGGAAACCATTTATCAACAACAATCGGTGCATTGGGCTTCATTTTTCCTTCAGCAATATCTGCTTTGAGAAGCTGATCGAAATGCTTGCTGAAATCTTTCCAGCCCGACATATCCAAAGTGGGGCAATACTCGCCATAATTCTGTTTCTCATGGCTGCCAAAATTAACCGGCGCATAACGGATCAGGCCGATACCTGTTGCCAGGACAACAATAAGCAGTGTCATGGATACAACAATGAAGGCGGGATAAGGCTGCTTTGAATTGCGTTCCAGGAACAGTGCAGCTACGAGGAATAAAGGAATATAGGCGGGTCCGCTCCAATGCGGCAATGTTGGATTGAATAAAGCGATAGCCCAGAACAGGAAGATCATGGGCAGGCTCATACACAACAGCCATATCCTTATTTTATTACCGGAAAAGGGGAACCTGGTTCTTCTTGTGATCAAAGCTACCAGCGCAACCAATATCAAAATAAAGATCACCGGGTTCTGGTAAAGAAACTCACCCCCTATTTCCCTGCCCAGCATATCCCATTGCAAAGAAGTATGTGTTACCCTTTCCGAATGATAGCGATAAGTAATAAACTTATTTTGTACATTCCAGTAAATGACCGGCGCTATACACAGCAGGGTAACCAGTGCGCCTGCATACAATCGCCAGTTCAATAACCACTTGCTGCTGGTTAACAGGAGAAAAAGACCGAAGCCCACCCATAAATACAGGGCATGTATTTTGCATAATGCTGCCAGGCCAATCATCAATCCCAATAACAGCCATATACCCAGTTTCTGTTCTCCCCCCCTCATAAAAAGAAGTGCCATGATATATAGTGCCCCGGTCCAGAACAGCATTTGCGGCGAATCGGGAAGTATAAATAGGCCTGCGATAAAGCCAGTATACACAGAACAGGTATATACCAGGGCAGCATACCAGCCTAATTTTTCGCTGGACAATAACTTACCCAACCTGAATATGATCCATGTTGCAAATGCTGCGCAGGCAATACCGCCCAGCCTGAGTGATACTTCGCTTACCCACCACAGGTTAAGGGTCGTAAGCCTGATCAGCCAGCCAACCATGGGCGGATGGTCAAAATGGTTCCAGTCGGGTTGTATGGCATAGGTCCAGTAATACACTTCATCATTACCCAACTCAAGCCAGGAGGCCGCGATGAGTTTAACTATTACGCTGATCACTATCAGCCACAAAACCTTCTTAGTATATTGTTGATACATGATGCAGAAGTAAGCAAATACCGTACCGTTGCTTAATTTGAGCGATCCAGCAGCCAGCGTATGGCGAGTTCATATCCTTTTAGCCCGAGTCCAAAAATACTGCCGGCTGCCTTAGCAGAGACATGAGATAATTTTCTAAAGTCTTCGCGTGCATGCACATTGCTGATATGCACTTCCACAACAGGTGTTTTGATCGCAGCGATGGCGTCTCCAATGGCAACGGAGGTATGGGTGTAACCGGCAGGGTTCAGTACAATGCCATCATATTCATAACCAATCCTTTGCAGCTCATTGATCAGTTCTCCTTCAACATTGCTCTGGTAATAGTGAAACTGTACCGCCGGGAACTGTGTTTTCAGTTGTTCCAGGTAGTTTTCAAAGGAGGTATTACCATAGATATCCGTTTCGCGTTTGCCCAGTAAGTTCAGGTTTGGGCCGTTAATGATGGCGATTTTCATGACCCGAAAATACGGGGGAATTTCTGATTTTATGACCGCACCCTTATTAATTCATCCTTTCCCTGATCATCCCAATAAAATGGTCGAACAGGTAGCGGCTGTCATGCGGGCCCGGCGTGCTTTCAGGATGGTATTGCACACTGAAGGCCGGTTTATTTTTAATGCGGATACCTTCGATCGAATCATCATTGAGGTTAACATGCGTCACTTCTACCTGGGGATGTTTGCGTACGGCTTCAGGGTCTACACCAAAACCGTGGTTCTGGGTAGTGATCTCACATTGGCCGGTAATAATATTTTTAACGGGATGGTTCAATCCCCTGTGCCCATGGTGCATTTTAAAAGTAGGGATGCCATTGGCTAATGCCAGCAGCTGGTGACCGAGACAGATGCCAAATACAGGTTTGTTCTCGGCTAAAATATCTTTTACGGTAGTAATGGCATAATCCATGGCAGCGGGATCGCCGGGACCGTTAGAGATAAAGTAACCATCGGGTTTAAATTCTTTCAGGCGGCTCAAAGGGGTTTTAGCCGGGTGTACACGTACGTGTGCCCCACGTTGTACGAGGCATTCGAGGATGTGCTTTTTTACGCCAAGGTCAAGCACCGCCACTTTGAGCGGGCTGTTCTTGTCGCCCAACTCATATTCTTCCGTCGTACTTATTGTGCTGGATAGTTCCAACCCGTCCATATCAGGCACTTTGGCCAATTCTGCTTTCAATTGTGCTACATCCAGTACATCGGATGAAATGATGCAGTTCATGGCGCCTTTGGTACGTATATGCGCCACAAGAGCCCTCGTATCGATATGCTCTATGGCTACAATATTGTTTGTTTTTAAATACTCATTTACATTGCCGCTTGCCTGTATGCGGCTGAACTGTTCTTCCAGGTTACGGGCGATCAGGCCACGTATTTTTACACTGCTGCTCTCCACATCTGATTCTTTCACACCGTAATTACCAATATGAACATTGTTCATGATCAATATCTGTCCGGTGTAACTGGGATCGGTAAACACTTCCTGGTAACCTGTCATACCGGTATTGAAACAGATCTCTCCGGTAGCGGTACCTATTTTACCAAAAGCATGTCCGTGAAAAACATGTCCGTCGGCTAATACTAAAATGGCTGGTTGCGTGGTTTGGGGCATTCTTTAATTCTATTTTCAGTTGCAAAAAAAGTTCATCCTGTTCAAATTCCGATATATTTTTTTTCACAAAAAAGGCAAGACCATCAAGTCTTGCCTTTTATATGTGAATCAGTTTGCATCAAATTATTCAGCGGCTTTTTCTTCAGTTGCCGGAGCTTCAGGTTTTGCTTCTGCTGCCGGTGTTTCAGCTACAACCTCAGCTTCTGCTACTTCTGTTTTCTTAGCACGGCTACGACGTGTTTTCTTGGCAGGTTCAGCAGCTTTTTCAACACTTTTACCATAGATCTCGTTGAAATCAACCAGTTCGATCATTGCTTTTTCAGCGTTATCGCCAGGGCGGATGCCAAGCTTCAGAATACGTGTATAACCACCAGGACGGCCTGCTACTTTCGGACCCACTACAGTGAATAGTTCTTTCACAGCGCTTTTGTCCTGCAGGTAACTGAACACCACCCTGTGCTGGTGCATGATGGTTGCTGCGCTTTCGCTTTTCTTTGTTTTGGTGATCAGCGGCTCAACGTATGTTCTTAAAGCCTTGGCTTTGGCCAGGGTAGTTACAATACGTTTGTGTGTGATCAACTGGCTTGCTAAATTGGCCAGTAATGCTTCCCTGTGCGCTTTCTTACGACCCAGGTTGTTGATTTTGTCTCCGTGACGCATGACTTGTTGTTTTAAACCTCACACCGTGTCAGGATTTGTGAGGTGGTTTATGGGATTTAATCTAAGTTGTCTAATCCTAATTTATTCAGATCCATACCAAAGCTCAGGCCTCTTTCGGTAAGCACCTGTTCAATCTCAGACAGTGATTTCTGACCGAAGTTCCTGAACTTCATCAGGTCTTCCTGCTCATATTGAACCAGCTCGCTCAGGCTGTTGATCTTGGCTGCTTTCAGGCAATTGAATGCACGTACAGAGAGATCAAGGTCTTCCAATGGTGTTTTCAATACTTTACGCAGTTGCAATACATGTTCATCCACCACATCTTCTTTCTTGTCTTCTTTATTGTCGAAAGTAATGTTCTCATCGGTGATGATCATCAGGTGCTGGATCAGGATACGTGAAGCCTGTTTAACAGCATCTTCAGGATGGATGGTTCCATCAGTAGCCACATCCAGTATCAGTTTCTCATAGTCTGTCCTCTGTTCCACACGATAGTTCTCAATAGCGTATTTCACGTTCTTGATAGGTGTGTGAATAGAATCGATGGCGATATATCCGAATGGCGCTTCTTTGATTTTGTTCTCTTCTGCAGGTATATAACCACGGCCTTTGGCAATGGTTAATTCAATGTCCATTTTAGAAGTGGTATCCATGGTACAGATCACCAGCTCAGGATTCATTACCTGGAAGTTCTGAGACAATTCTCCGATCATGCCGGCATTGAGCTCAGTGCGTCCTTTAATAGATAAAGCAATCTTTTCGTTGGCTACCTCATGCTCTACATGCTTTTTGAAACGCACCTGCTTCAGGTTCAGGATGATTTCGGTAACATCTTCAGTGATACCTTTCATGGTAGCGAACTCGTGGTCTACACCTTCGATTTTGATACCTACGATAGCATATCCTTCTAATGAGCTCAGTAATACCCTGCGTAAGGCATTACCAATGGTCAGACCGAAGCCTGGCTCTAACGGGCGGAATTCAAATTGTCCTTCAAAATCAGTTGCTTTTTGTAAAACGATCTTGTCAGGCTTCTGAAAGCTTAATATAGCCATATTAAAACTTGGTTTTTAATTGTTATTTAGAGTATAACTCGACGATCAGTTGTTCCTTGATATTTTCAGGAACGCTTTCACGCTCAGGATAGGTAATGAATGTGCCTTTTTTCTCAGCTTCATTCCAATCCAACCAGCTGAACTTAGGATTCTTGCCGCGGCTCTTACTGGTTACAGATGAGTTATCAGCGCTTTTTGCCCTGTAAGCGATCACATCACCTGGCTGACACTGGTAAGAAGGAACGTTCATGGTTTCTCCATTCACAGTGATGTGTTTGTGATTTACGAGCTGTCTTGCTTCCGGACGGCTGGCTGTTAAACCCAAACGGAAAACGGTGTTATCCAAACGGGCTTCTAATAATTTAATCAGGTTTTCACCGGTTACACCCTTTAAGCGTTGTGCTTCTTCAAAGGTTTTACGGAACTGGCGCTCCAATACACCATAAGTGTATTTTGCCTTTTGTTTTTCCCTTAACTGCAAAGCGTATTCACCCAAAGTTTTACGTTTGCGTGCTGCGCCATGCTGACCGGGAGGGTTGCTGTTTTTACCCAACCATTTACCATTGCCTAAGATAGGCTCACCGAAGATTCTTGAAATTTTGGTCTTTGGACCTGTGTAACGTGCCATTTTTTTGTTTTTCGATTTTTTAATGTCGACGCATCATCAGTAAAAATCTAAAATGAATGATGCATCCTGTTTATGTCTGATTCAGAAATTATACCCTGCGTTGTTTCGGGGGTCTGCAACCGTTATGGGGTAAAGGAGTTACGTCTTTGATAGAAGTTACTTCGATTCCTGATTGAGCGATGGAACGGATAGAACTTTCGCGACCGGCACCGGGGCCTTTCACAAATACGTCTACACGTTTCAAACCGGCTTCTATTGCTACTTTGGCAGCATCGGCAGCGGCCATCTGGGCTGCATAAGGTGTGTTCTTTTTAGAACCCCTGAATCCCATTTTACCAGCACTGCTCCAGCTGATCACCTGACCGGCTTTATTAGTGAAACTGATGATAATGTTGTTGAAAGTAGCTGAGATGCGAACTTCACCGGAAGCATCTACTTTTACAATCCTTTTCTTGGCAGCAGCTTTTGCACTGTTCTGCGCTTTTTGTGGTTTTGCCATGTTTGCTTTTTGAGGTAGTCATCCCGTTTTCAGCGGGACTGGTTTAACAATGAAAAATCCCGATCATCTCGGGAACCGTTTCACTCTCCTTCCCGAATAACGGGAGATCCAAGCTGAAGCGGGTTTTATAAAGAAATTGCGGGTATCAGTCATTCAATACCCGCAGCTCAATTATTTATTTCTTGGCGGCTTTCTTTTTACCGGCCACTGTCTTACGCTTACCTTTCCTGGTACGGCTGTTGGTTTTGGTACGCTGACCACGAACAGGCAATCCTTTACGGTGACGCAGTCCACGGTAGCAGGCAATATCCAATAAACGCTTGATGCTCATAGATACTTCACTACGTAAAGCACCTTCCACTTTGAACTCACTATTAATGATGTTACGGATAGCTGCCTGCTCCTCATCGTTCCACTGGTTTACTTTTTTATCAAAGTCGATACCAGCTTTGGTTAAGATATACTGAGCAGTTGAGCGACCGATACCAAAAATATAGGTCAGACCAATTTCGCCTCTTTTGTTTTTTGGTAAGTCAATACCGGCAATACGAGCCATATTCTGATTTTAATTTTAAACTGTTTAACACTCCCGGCAGGCTAAGCATTTAAGTTAACTGCCAACTAAAAACTACCCCTGGCGTTGTTTATAACGGGGGTTTTTCTTGTTGATTACGTACAATTTGCCCTTCCTCTTCACGATCTTGCAATCTGCGCTACGTTTTTTGATAGAAGCTCTGACTTTCATTGCTATTTTTTTATCTCGTTGCTGCCTCCGGCATCCAGCATACTGCTTTCAGCGTTCAGCGTTTAAATTACTTGTACCTGAATATGATCCTTCCCCTGCTCAAATCGTACGGACTCATTTCAACCCCTACCTTGTCACCTGGCAAAATCCTGATATAGTGCATCCTCATTTTACCTGAGATGGTGGCCAGTATCTCGTGGCCATTTTCTAATTTCACCCGGAACATAGCATTGCTCAGGGCTTCCAGAATAACTCCATCTTGTTTAATCAGCGGTTGTTTCGACATACAATTTTTGGGGCTGCAAAGATATTAAAATGCAACCGAAATATGAAAATTTAGTGTAAAAATTTCCTGAATTTGTGGAAAACTGTGCAAAAATAAGCTATTT
>JBHAFM010000067.1:0-9346 GCA_041856175.1 Sediminibacterium sp. | reverse complement strand
TAAACAGGGTGCTTGGCGGTGGCATTGTGCCCGGCAGCTTAGTATTGGTTGCCGGTGAACCGGGTATTGGGAAGAGCACTTTGTTTTTACAAAACGGGCTATTGGCCGATCAGCTTGTTGTGTTATACATCAGTGGTGAGGAAAGTGAACAACAGGTTAAAATGCGGGCCGACCGTTTAAAAATCTTCAATGAAAAATTTTATCTCCTGACTGAAACTTCCACGCAAACCATTTTCCAGGAGATCAAAAAACTGAAACCTCAATTGGTGATCGTGGATTCCATACAAACGCTGCAATCCAATCTCATCGATTCTTCTGCTGGTAGTGTCTCACAGATCCGCGAGTGTGCTGCAGAATTTCAACGCTTTTCAAAAGAAACCAATACACCCGTTTTCCTGATTGGACATATCACCAAAGACGGTGCCATTGCCGGTCCCAAGATATTGGAACACATGGTTGATACGGTGTTGCAGTTTGAGGGCGACAGGCACTATGCTTACCGCATTTTACGCACGCTGAAGAACCGCTTTGGCAGTACATCTGAGTTAGGTATTTATGAAATGACAGGCGATGGCATGCGTGTGGTATCCAATCCGTCCGAGATACTGATTGCGCAGCGCGAAGACCAGCTCAGCGGCAGTGCTATTGCCGCCACACTCGAAGGCATGCGCCCGTTTTTGATAGAAGTACAGGCCCTGGTTACACAAAGCGTATATGGTACTCCTCAAAGAACAGTTACAGGTTTTGACCTGAGAAGGTTACAATTACTGCTGGCCGTTCTTGAAAAAAGAGGCGGGTTCCAGTTCGGGATGAAAGATGTCTTTGTCAATATTGCCGGAGGCATTAAAGTAGAAGACCCTTCGATTGACCTTGCCGTTATCTGTGCTTTGCTTTCTTCGTATGAAGATGTTCCACTTCCCCATCACACCTGCTTTGCCGGTGAAGTTGGATTGAATGGAGAGATCAGGGCTGTTAACAGGATTGAACAACGGATTGCTGAAGCGGAAAAATTAGGCTTCGAAAGAATCATCGTTTCGCGTTATAACAAAAAAAGCTTTAACCCCAAAGCATACAAGATCAATGTAGTGGCGCTGAGCAGGGTTGATGAAGTATACCAACAATTATTTTGATGGACACAAGTCTTTTATCTATTATTTTAGCCCGATGATTGCTACAATAAAGTCGGCGCTCTCCGATCTTATTCATCTCTTCTTCCCGCACCACTGCGAAGGATGCAGTACAGACGTATTGGCTAATGATGCACTGCTTTGTGCCAGGTGTATGGATCTGTTACCCGCAACCGGTTTCCTTGGCATACCGGGTAACCCCGTAGAAAGATCTTTGTATGGGCGGCTTCCTGTTGCTGAGGCAGGCGCTGCTTATTATTTCACCAAAGATTCTTTGTTACAGCATCTGCTGGCCCAATTGAAATACAGGAATAACCGTGACGCAGGTTATTTCTTAGGCCGGATGATGGGGTACGCATTGGTTCAATCCGGCCGCTTTCAGGATGTTGATGCACTGGTTCCATTACCATTAAACCCAAAACGGGAATACAAAAGAGGTTATAACCAGGCTAAGCTGATCTGTGAAGGCATCAGCAACATATGGCAGAAACCGATAGTAGCCGATGCCATCAGCAGGACGCGTTTCACCGAAACACAGACGCATCAGAATCGTCTGAGCCGATGGCAGAATATGGAAGATGCGTTTGTTATAACCGACCAATCCTGGCTTATGAACAAACACATATTATTAATTGATGATGTGATCACTACCGGGGCTACCATAGAAGCCTGCGGGATGGAATTATTAAAAGTAGCTGGTCTTCGTTTAAGTGTTGGGGCCGTTGCGTATACGATTTGATCGTTAAGTCATCCTCTCATCAAATTTTTAAACCAAAGTCCTGATTTAGTTGTTACTTTTAAAAAAAAAGCAGCCATGAAATACCTTTTAACCATCGCAATAGTAGCCATGCTGAGTGCATTTACTTTACCCGGCGGTCCCAGCATTCACAGTTTTAAAGTAAAATCCATAGAAGGTGGCATTATTGATTTTGCCAAATTCAAAGGCAAAAAAATATTAGTAGTGAACACTGCCTCTAAATGCGGCTTTACGCCACAGTATGAAGCATTGGAAAAAGTATATGAGCAATACAAGGACAAACTAGTCATCGTTGGTTTTCCGGCCAACAATTTTGGTGCACAGGAGCCTGGCAATGATGGTGAGATCCAGGAGTTTTGTAAAGCAAGATTTGGTGTGAAATTTCCATTGGCCAGTAAAGTCAGTGTAAAAGGCGATGATACTGCTCCTATCTACAAATGGCTCACCAGCAAGGTTGAAAATGGCGTGCTGGATGCAACCATTACCTGGAACTTCAATAAATTTTTATTGGATGAAGAGGGACAGATGATCGCTTATTTTCCCAGTAAAGTAACACCCGATAGCGAAGAGATTTTGAAATACCTGAAATAGGCATTCTGCAAAAAAGATTTACTGCGAAGAGGGCATCCTTATGGAATGTCCTCTTTTTATTTACTTTACTTTTGAACATCATCACCAATAGCAGCATTCGCAAAATAATCACTTAGTCATGTTATTTAAAGACATCATAGGCCAGTCAGCAATAAAGCAGCATTTAACAGAGATGGTTGAACAGAACCGGCTCAGTCATGCTTTGCTTTTTCTTGGCAGAGAAGGAAGTGGAGCACTGCCACTGGCGCTTGCTTTTGCACAATACGTAGTCAGCCAGCCCGCTGCATCGCCTGCCGTTGCTGATCTTTTCGGCGGTGTTACACCGCTTGAAGTGGTTCCTGCTTTTATACATCCTGATGATATCGCTTCGCTGCCTGCTTTTCAAAGGGCCGAACAATTGATCCATCCCGACCTCCACTTTTCTTACCCGGTGATTCCTAAAAAAGCAGGTGATAAACCTGTCAGCACTGATTATATCACCGAATGGCGGGAGTTCATTACGCAGTTCCCCTACGGGAATGTGTATGACTGGCTGCAATTCATCGGAGCCGAAAACAAGCAAGGTAATATCACAGCCGATGAGTGTAACGATATCATCCGTAAACTGAGCCTTAAAAGCTTTGAGAGTGCATACAAAGTATTGGTATTATGGATGCCAGAATACTTAGGCAAAGAAGGAAATAAATTACTCAAGCTGATTGAAGAACCCCCACCCAATACTCTGTTTATACTGGTTGCTGAAAATGACGAGCAGATACTGCCCACCATCCTCAGCCGTTGCCAGTTGGTTAAAATACCACTGCTTGAAAACAGCGAGGTAGAGCAGGCGCTGGCAGAACGGGCAAAAGCCAGTATTGAAACAGCACGCCAGATAGCCGGGATAAGCGAAGGCAATTACCGTGAGGCATTGCAATTACTGCAACATGCAGATGAGGACTGGCAAAGCCTGCTCAGAGAATGGCTCAACGCCGCCCTGAAAGGCGGCCCCATTGCCCAGGTAAAATTCACCGAGGAAGTAAGTAAACTGGGAAGGGAAAAACAAAAGCAGTTCCTCCGTTATTTCAACCACCTGCTCGAGCTGAGTGTCAGGATCAGGGTGTTGGGACCGGATCAGCTCATACTGGGCGATAATGAAAAGGATTTTGCCCTCAGGCTCAATAAAATTGCTTCTGTCAGCCAGCAACAGGCCATTATTGAGGAGCTGGACCGGGCCTCTTATTATATAGAACGTAACGCGAACGCCAAAATGCTGTTCCAGGCGCTTACCATTAAACTCTACCATATCATTCAGAACAAAACCGTAATTTTGAATAATTGAGTCCTGCCTCGGGCAGGAGGGGAACGAAGTGACGATGTCGGGGGTTGATAAAACTGTGCAAAGCTTCGCATAAAAGCTTATCATATATATAATAATATCTGACTACAGCCCGCCACACAATAATTCTTCCCTTATTTAGTTTTAGTTATTAATCAATTTTAACAACCTATAACCGATTATATGGGATGTGGATCATGTGGTACCGCCAGTGGCGGAGGTAAGCCGGGAGGATGTAAAAGCAATGGCGGATGCAGTACCGGTGGTTGTAACCGGATGAATGTACACGACTGGCTGATGAACCTTCCCTTCAGTGACCCTGAAAGCAATTGCAAGGTGGTTGAAGTAAGCTTTAAACAGGGCAGCCGGAAAGAATTTTTCCGCAATTCTACTTTACAATTTTTTGAGAAAGGAGATTATGTGTCCGTTGAGGGTATAGGTGGATTTGACGTAGGCGAAGTGAGTCTTACCGGCGAACTGGTCCGTATCCAGATGAAGAAAAAGGGGGTGGACGAATTCAATCCTGAGATGAAAAAAATCCTCCGACGCAGTACCGAAAGGGATATAGAAACTTATAGAATCAGCAAAGGCCGTGAAAAAGAGATACAGGCCCGCAGCCGCGCCATTGCCAGGCAGCTGAACCTGCAGATGAAACTGAGTGAAGTGGAAATACAGGCCGATGGCAAAAAAGGAACGTTCTTCTATACGGCTGATGATCGCGTGGATTTTCGCGAACTGATCAAAATCTACGCCGGCGAGTTCAAAGTGAAGGTGGAAATGCGCCAGATCGGTATCCGCCAGGAAGCCGCTAAAGTGGGCGGTATCGGCAGTTGCGGCCGTGAACTTTGCTGCAGCACCTGGCTGAACGATTTTAAAAGCGTCAATACCACTGCCGCACGTTACCAGAACCTGTCCATCAACCAAACCAAACTCAGCGGTCAGTGTGGTCGCCTGAAATGCTGTTTGAATTACGAACTCGATACTTATTTAGATGCGCTTCAGCATTTCCCTGATTATGCGGATACGCTCGACACCGCAATGGGCACGGCACAACTGATCAAGAAAGATATTTTCAAGAACCTGATGTGGTACATGTTACCCAACAATAACAAGCACTATCCATTAACCATTCAACGCGTTAAAGAAATCAAACGGTTGAACCAACAGGGACTACGCGTTGATGAATTACAGGCTGTTGAGATCACCAGCGGTAAACAAAAAGAGACCGAAACTGCATTTGTGGAATTAGTAGGGCAGATCAGCCTGAAAAGCCTGGAACGCAACGACAAGCGTCGGCGTGACCAGCAAAGGGGACCAAGGCCGCAACAGCAGGAGCCCAAAGGTCAGGGGGGAAACAGGAACCAGGGTGGAGGAAGACCACAGGGGCAAAAACCGCAGGGCCAACAGGGAAGAAGTGGCGGACAACAGCAAAACCGGCCACCACAACAGGCAAAATCGCAACAGGGACCCAGAAACCAGGGACCAAGGCCGTCGCAACAAGGTGGGCAACAACAAAACCGCCCACCGCAGCAACCAAGGTCGCAGCAGGAACAGCCGGAACCCCCTAAACAAGATAATTAAAGAAAACGCCCCGTCATAAATACGGGGCGTTTTTTGATTCAATATAGTTTGTCCATCTCTGCTGCGGTAAACTCCATCAATGTTTTAATATGCGAAGGAGAGAGATCAAGTTTAAGTCCGGCAGCTTTGTATAATTCCGGTAATGTCTCGGTTCCGCCGAGGCTTAATGCAGCAATATAATTTTGCAAAGCCTGTTCCGGGTTTTGCTGGTATTGCATCCACAAACCTATAGCGCCTAATTGTGCAATACCGTACTCAATATAATAGAAAGGAACTTCAAACAAATGTAATTGTCGTTGCCAGCCAATCTGCCGGTACCTGTCCAGTCCCGTATAGTCAATACTGTCTGTAGAAAATTCTTCCAGTATTTCCATCCACTTAGTTGTTCTTTCTTCAACGGTATGTGCCGGATGTTCATACACCCAATGCTGAAACTTATCGATGATGGCAATCCATGGGAAGATCGTAATGGTTCTTTCCAACTGGTGTTCTTTTGCACGTATAAGATCGGCCTCATTATCAAAGAAAGCGTGCCAGTGATCCATGGTAAAAAGCTCCATCGCCATACTGGCCACTTCTGCAATCTCCATCGGGTATTCTTTAAAAGCGTTCAGCTCTAATGTATGCGCCAGGAAAGAATGAACAGCATGCCCACCTTCATGCACCATGGTAGTAACATCACTCATTTGTCCGGCTGCATTCATAAAAATAAACGGCGCGCCGCTTTCTGCCAGGGGGCAGTTATATCCTCCGGGAGCCTTCCCTTTCCTGCTTTCCAGGTCAAAGTGATGCAGCTCATTCATCTTTTTAAGGCAGGCGGCAAAGAAAGGATCAAGCTGCTCAAAGCAGGTTACTGATTTTTCATAGAGGTCTTTACCATCGGTAAATGGTTTCAAAGGCATAATGCCCTCAGGTTCTGCTTCGGTATCCCATGGACGCAGGGTGTCTAACCCTAATTTTTGTTTTTTCTTTTGATATATCTTATCAATCAATGGCAGCACATGCAATTTAACTGCTTCATGAAACTGGAAGCAATCTTCTTTGGTATAATCAAAACGCCCCATCTCAACAAACTTGTAGTCGCGGTAATTGGCAAACCCTGCATTCTTAGCAACCTGGTCCCTTTTATTGATCAGCTGCGTATACAGCTCATGCATTGCATCCTGATCCTGTAATCTCCTATCCTGTATCTTACGGTATACCTGTTCGCGCAGATCCCTTTCGTGACTCTCTAGAAATTTTGCCGCCTGTTGCAGGGTATATTCCTGCCCGTTTACTTCTACTGTCATTTTCCCTGCAATAGCGCCATATTGCTGCTGCATCACACTCAGTTCTGCCTGCAAAGGAATATTCGCTTCGCGGAAGAGGTCAATATTTTTCTTTACGCTCCTGAGATAGGTAAAATATTTCTGCTGGTCCAGTTCTTTTGTTAAAGGGCTATCGATCAGTTTCCTGTTCAGCTGATCGCTAAAAGGTTGCAGTTTGGGTTGTACTTCCATACAGAAATAAGTAAATGCTTCCTCAAGCGCCGGATCAGTAGTATCACAGGTCATCCTGATCTGTCGCCAGCAGGCATCTTCGCTCACCACAGCTTCCAGTTCACTGAGATCCTTCAGCCACTGCTCCAGGTCGGCCCTGGTATGGAGGGTCCTTTCTGTAAGGTCTTTGAAAAAGGGTTCCAGGGCCTCCCAGGTGGTTACTGTAAAGTCACCCGGTACAAAATGCCTTTCCAGTTTTTTAATATCTGCGCTCAATGTCATCGTTTTCAATTTTGAAAGGCAAAAGTAGCGGAACGGGGCAACTTTTGGGCAGTTTTAAACTTTCCCGAAGCTTTTCAAAGTAGTATTTTTACAAACTTTATCATAAACCAGGAGTTTTTGTGGCGGATATCATACAGTTATTACCGGACAATATAGCGAACCAGATAGCGGCGGGTGAAGTGATCCAGCGTCCGGGCAGTGCTGTAAAGGAATTGTTGGAGAACGCAGTAGACGCGGGCGCCACTGATATACGACTCATCGTTGCCGATGCAGGCAAGGCGTTGATACAGGTAATAGATAATGGTAAGGGCATGAGCGGAACTGATGCACGGATGGCTTTTGAGCGGCACGCGACCAGTAAGATCAGGCAGATCGAAGACCTTTTTCGCATCAAAACAATGGGCTTCCGCGGTGAGGCACTGGCCTCTATTGCTGCGGTAGCACAAGTAGAAATAAAAACGCGGCAAGCTGAAGATGAACTGGGCAGTTATATTGAAATAGAAAACAGCCAGGTGATGAAGCAGGAACTATGCGCCTGCCCGGCCGGTACCAGCATCAGTATGAAGAACCTCTTCTTCAATGTTCCGGCCCGAAGGAATTTTTTAAAAAGCAATGCAGCCGAGCTACGGCATATTGTAGATGAGTTCACCCGTGTGGCGATGGCTTTTCCCAACATTTTCTTTTCATTGACCAGTAATGGACAGGAAATATTTCACCTGGAAAAAGGCAGTTTAAAACAACGCATTGTACAGGTACTGGGCAACCAGTATAATGCGAAATTAGTGAGTGTGGCGGAAGAGACTGACTATATGAACATCTACGGTTTTGCAGGCAAGCCCGAAACAGCCCGTAAAACACGTGGCGATCAATATTTTTTCGTCAATAACCGTTTCATCAAAAGCGCCTATCTCAATCATGCAGTGAACAACGCTTTCGAGGGCATGATTGCCAAAGACAGTTTTCCCGGTTATGTTATTTATATAGACCTCGATCCTGCACAGGTGGATATCAATGTGCACCCTACCAAGCAGGAGATAAAGTTTGAGGATGAAAAAATTATTTATGCATTTGTGCAGGCTGCGGTAAAACACGCGCTGGCACAATTCAGTATTGCTCCTTCGCTGGACTTTACATTGAATCCGGAGATACAACAATTAGACGCAGTGAGCAAACCTTTCACTGCCGACCAGAAGAATGCTGCTGCTGCTTCTAACCTGTTTACAACTTTTACCCGGAAAAATCAGGCGCATTTTATTGAAAAGGATAACAAAGCTGAGTTGAAAGGATGGAAAGATTTCTTCACCTACCCTGAAACAAAAGAACCGGCAATCACCCAACAACTGCAAACTGCCGACTACAAGGCTCAGGCCCTGCATATTCTCCCCGATACTCCGTTATTACAGTTACACAACACCTACATCATTGCTTCTACCAACAGCGGCTTTATCCTTGTACACCAGCAATTAGCGCACGAACGGATCTTATATGACCGCTACAGCATTGCTGCACATGGCAAACAGGTAGCTACCCAGCAAAGCTTATTTCCAGCCACACTCGAATTAGCTGCCGCTGACGCCGTTTTATTGTCTGATCTGTTACCAGATCTGCTTGCCATTGGTTACCAGGTAGAACCATTTGGCAACAACAGCTTCGTTATCCAGGGCATACCTGCAGACGTAGCACAGGGTAATGAAAAACATGCTATTGAATTATTGGTTGAGCAATTCAAACATTTCAGCAGCGATGTCAAGTTCAGCAAACGGGAAAAATTAATCCGTTGTATGGCAAGACAACAGGCTATCAAAGCCGGGCAATCCTTATCACAAAAAGAAATGCTGGTACTGGTAGAAGAATTATTTGCCTGCGACACCGCTAATGTTACGCCTATGGGAAGTCCTACCTACCTGGAATTTAAAGAGGATTACCTTGACCGGATGTTTGGGAAATGAGCCAGTTAGTTTTGGTTGTAAACCGCTGTAAGGAATTTCTCAACCGACCTCCGCACTGTAGCTGCAGTGGTTTGGTGGTTGTTGACAAGCACAGAAAAGATCAGTGTTCTGTTTTTCTTAGTGAGGAGGTATCCGCTTAATGCCACCTGCCCGCCTAAAGAACCTGTTTTGGCAAATATTTTTCCTGACAGGTTCTTATAATAGTTCTCCAGCGTGCCTTTATCTCCTGTTGGGAAAATGGAAGTGATCCGGTTCCAGCTGAATTC
>JBHAFM010000066.1:0-18832 GCA_041856175.1 Sediminibacterium sp. | reverse complement strand
GGACGACCTGGTGGGTAATATGGACTCTACCCTGATGATCCCCTATTTCAAAGAGAAGGGCCTGCTTGGCCAACTTAACGATACTGCATTAATGGATTGCATCCGTATTGCAGATACTTTATTCAACTGATTACTCCCTACTTTTTCCGACCTTGCACTTATGAAATTCCATTACGAGTTTGATGTGAAGAAGTTGCAGCAACAGATCAACCATCAGCATAAACTGCTGTTGGTTGGCTCATGTTTTACTGAAAACATAGGAGAGAAACTGCAAAAGCACAAATTCACTGTATTGGAGAATCCTCATGGCATTTTATTCAACCCGGTAAGTGTGGCGGAAGCGGTTACGCAGTATGTTGAACATACTGTATATACGGCTGATAAGTTGTTTCAGTATAATGAAGCATGGCATAGTTGGCAACACCACAGCCGGTTTTCAGGGCTGGATGCTGAGCAATGTTTAGCAAAGATCAATACGTCCAACGCACAGGCGCATGCTTACCTGAAAGAAGCAGATTATTTATTGATTACGCTGGGGTCGTCCTGGGTGTATACGCTGACTGAAAAAGCAGTGAATGCAAAACAGGGATCAGTAGCTGCGAATAACCATAAAGCACCGGCCGATTGGTTCTATAGGCGGCTGATGAGTGTAGAGGAGGTCCTGGGTGTACTGGATAATATGCTGCACCGGCTGTTCCTTTTCAACCCCAAGCTACAGATCATTTTTACGATCAGCCCGGTAAGGCATTTACGGGAAGGCGTGGTTGATAATAACCGCAGCAAGGCCGTGCTGATACAGGCCGTGCACCATTTAGTGGAAAAGTTTAATAAACTGTATTATTTTCCTGCTTACGAACTGGTGATGGATGATCTGCGCGATTACCGGTTTTATGCCGAAGATCTGGTACATCCCAATTATCATGCTACCCAGTATGTGTGGGAGAAATTTACAGCAGCTTGTATGAGTAATGAAACACGTGCACTGATGAAGGAAATTGCGGAAATCAATATCGCCTGCCAGCACAAACCGTTCAATGTACATGCCGTGCAACACAGGAAATTTTTGCATACTTATGCTGAAAAAGTAGAAGAACTGCAGCGACGATTTCCTTTCCTGGATATGACGGATGAATTACAATATTTTCAGTCGTCGGCCCGTTTGTAGGAACAGATCAATGTATTCTGTCACCCCTTACGGCCAGGGTTTTCATGATGTCTGCCTCGTAATCGAGCCATTCTTTCCATCGCTCCCTTACGGCTGTTTTGTCCATATACAATTCAGCAAGGTCGATGAATAATGCATAATGTCCGGCTTCACTTTCCATGAAACGGCGATAGAAATTGCGCAGGTACTCATCTTCAAGGCCTTCACTGAGCCTTTTAAACCGCTCACAACTGCGCGCCTCTATGAGGGCCATGGTGAGGAGATGGTCTAAGAAACGGCCTTCTTCATTGCCTCCTTTCTGTTGAAATTCGATTAGTTTATTGACGTACACATCCCTTCTTTGGGGCCCCAAACGCATATTACGTTTGGTGAGTTCATGCAATACCAGCCTAAAATGTCCCCATTCTTCCGTTACAATGGGTGCCAGTTGCTGTACCAGTTCTTCTCTTGCTGAATAGCGTTGTATAAGTGAGATACATGTAAGTGCTGCTTTCTGTTCGCAATAGGCATGATCTGTTAATATGGCTTCAAGACTCAGTCCGGCCATATCCACCCATCTTGGGTCAGTCGGCAATTGTAAGCCCAGTATATTCTTTGTGTGTGCTGATAATTCCATGAAATGGTTTGTAGTTGGTCATTTAAAAGTTCGCTATTCCAGCTGCCAATGGCTAATTTTCTGTCCCGGTGCAAATATCTGAAACAAACCTTTAGTTTTGGATTATGTACCAGGATGATTTTCTGCAAAAGAAACTGAACCAGCGCATTGACAGTGATGCCCTGCGCGTGTTGCGGCTGCCGGAAGGCAAAGTTGACTTTTGTTCCAATGATTATCTCGGCATTGTCCATCACTCACGCCTCACACTTCACGCCTCAGGGTTTTCATCCGGTTCAACAGGTTCAAGACTATTGGCTGGTAACTATTCATTGATAGAAATCGTAGAAAAAGAAATTACTCTCTTCCATGAGGCAGAAGCAGCGCTCATTTTCAATTCCGGGTATGATGCCAATATCGGGTTATTATCTTCTGTTCCGCAAAAAGGCGATACGGTTATATACGATTATTTATGCCATGCGTCTATCCGCGACGGTATCCGGTTGTCTTTTGCGCAGTCGTTTTCATATGCCCATAATGACCTGGCTGACCTTGAAAAGAAAATACAACATGCTGACGGTACTGTTTTTATTGTAACAGAATCTGTGTTCAGTATGGATGGAGATATATGCCCCCTCGAGGCACTTGTTGCTATTTGCAGAAAATACAATGCCCACCTGATTGTTGATGAAGCCCATGCTACAGGTGTCATTGGCAGGAAGGGAGAAGGGCTGGTACAGCAATTGCAATTACAGGCTTCAGTTTTTGCAAGGGTGCACACATTCGGAAAAGCATGTGGTTGCCATGGTGCTGTGGTATTAGGGTCAGCCCAACTGCGAACCTATCTCATCAACTTCTCCCGCAGCTTTATTTATTCTACTGCATTGCCCGAACATGCAGTAGCGATGATCAGGGAAAGCTACCAGGTCTTTCCGTTAATGCATGAAGAACGGAAACACCTGGCTGCTTTAATTCAGCAGTTTCAGCAGGCTGTTATCCCTTATGAAAAACTAACCTCCAGGACTCCTATACAGGCAGTTGTTATTCCAGGCAACGACGCGGTAAGGAAAGTAGCCGGATATTTAGAAGATTATGGCCTGGATATACGGCCCATCCTGTACCCTACTGTACCAAAAGGGAAGGAAAGACTCCGCATCGTATTACATTCATTCAATACTGCTGCTGATATGACGATGCTGTTGCAAGGATTGACGAAAAATCCCTATTTTCAATAACTAATACATTATTGCTATGAGAATGGCCCCTTTCTTAGTGTCTGCTGTTTGTACTGCAGGCCTGGTAACTGTTTTGAATATGCAATTACCATCAGGTGAAACCAAAACACCACGATTGGGCTACTTTCTTTCACCACAACAGGGTTTCTGGCAGAATGCTGAACCAACGGACGCTTCTTTTGACGGAGTAATAAAGACTTCGGAGCTTAAAGGCAAAGTCGATGTCTATATGGATGACCGGTTAGTACCGCATATCTACGCAGACAATGATCTTGATGCCTATTATGCACAAGGTTTCCTGCATGCTAAATTCCGTTTGTGGCAGATGGAATTTCAAACCTATGTTGCTGCAGGGCGGCTCAGTGAAATTGTAGGAGAAAGCCGTGTTGCAACAGACCGCTTTTTCAGGAGGTTGGGGATGGTGTATGGTGCCGAAAATGCCATGAGGAATATAGATAACTCCCCAGAAATAAAAGCTGTTATTGATGCCTACGCAGCGGGTGTGAATGCTTATATCAAATCTTTGAAGCCCGAACAGATTCCATTTGAATACAAACTGCTCGATTATAAGCCCGAAGCATGGACATCGTTTAAGACTTGTTTGTTCCTGATGTTCATGTCATATGACCTTAGTGCACGTGGTACCACTACCGACCTGCAAATGACTAATGCGAGAAATTATTTTGGGTTTGCAGATTTTGATCAGTTATATCCCAATGTGCAGGATTCGCTGGACCCCATCATTCCCCGGGGTACATCATTTGCCAAGCCTTCTATCGTACCTAAAACACCGGCAGGCGCCGATTCCGTTTATTTTGGTAAAACGGGTAATAGTAGTGCAATTGTTGCGCCGGTCAGGCCTGATAAGGATAATGGAAGTAATAATTGGGCCGTGTCTGGCAGCAAGACCAAAAGCGGGAGGCCCATTTTGTGCAATGACCCGCACCTGGGGTTAAACCTCCCTTCTTTATGGTATGAAGTGCAGATATCTACACCTACTCATAATACCTATGGTGCCAGTTTCCCCGGCTCTCCAACAGTCATTATAGGGTTTAATGACAGCATTGCCTGGGGTGTGACCAATGCCGGCAGGGATGTGATTGATTTCTACGACATCAGGTTCAGAGATTCCACTATGCAGGAATACTGGTATGACAGTACTTGGAAAAAAGCAACGACAAGACAGGAAGTGATAAAGATCAAAGGCAAACCAGACCTGGTAGAAAATATTGCGATGACAACATTTGGTCCGGTTATGTATGACCATGTATATAAGAACACAAGTACAACAGGGAAATACCTCGCTGTACGCTGGGTCGCTCATGAAACGGGTACCGGTCCGGAGGTGTTCCATCAATTGAACCATGCAAAAAACTATGATGATTATTTAACTGCCATCAATACCTGGAAATGCCCGGGACAGAATTTTGTTTTTGCTTCAGTCTCCGGAGAGATTGCACTTAAGCAGCAAGGTAGTTTTGTTGCCCGATGGAAGCGGCAGGGTGATTTTATCATGCCAGGCACAGATAGCAACTACCAGTGGCAGGGAATGATACCTGCGGCGGAAAACCCGCTGGTCATTAATCCCGACAGGGGTTTTGTAAGCAGTGCCAACCAGATGGCAGCTGACAATCAGTATCCCTATTATCTCGGCGCTGCCACTAATTTTCCTTTGTATCGCGGTATGGTCATTAACCGTAAACTGGCAATGATGAACAATATTACACCACAGGATATGCAGCTGATGCAGATGGACAACTATAACATCTTTGCAGAGATGGCCAGACCTGTGATGTTGAAATACATCGATGAAACAATGTTGAATGCTACTGAGAAAAAATATGTTGAGCTGTTGAGAAGCTGGAACCTGCGGAATGATATAAATGAAAAAGGGGCAACAGTTTTCAGATGTGTTTGGGACAGTATGGAGATGCAGATATGGGGCGATGAATTCAGGAATGGCAAGCAGCCTATGCCATGGCCGGATGAATCAACCTTATTGGAAAGCCTGCTGCGTGACAGTGTGTACCGTTTTGCCGATGATATCACTACAAAAGATAAAATTGAAACGCTGAAAGAAACAATTACAGTTGCCTGTAAAAAAGCTTGCGCTTATTTTCAGCAACTAGATAAAGAAGATAAGATGACCTGGGGTAAATTCAAAGATACCAGGGTCACACACCTGCTAAAATTACCTGCATTAAGCAGACTTCACCTGCCTATTGGTGGTGGATTGCATATTATTAATGCAACCAAGGAAGACCATGGCCCAAGTTGGCGTATGATTGTTCATTTAACGGATGAGATAGAGGCCTATGGTGTTTATCCAGGCGGGCAAAGTGGCAATCCGGGCAGTAAATATTATGATACCTTTATAGACACCTGGGCTAAAGGCCAATATTATCGTTTGCTCTTCCTTAAAAAAGAAAATGCAGCAAGCAATAAAAACATTAGATGGCATCTTGCATTTACTAACGGATAAACAACCAACATGAAATTTATAACAGCATTGCTATTAACAGCATTGTTAGCTTTTGCCGCAGGTTTATATGGCAGCTTGCCCTGGTGGAGTTTCGTAGTCACTTCATTTGTTGTATCTGTTGCGATACACCAGAAAGCGGGGAAAGCATTTCTTGCCGGCTTCTCAGGACTGTTTTTGCTGTGGGCTGTAATAGCTGTTATGAAAGATGCAGCCAACGATCATATCCTTTCGACCAAAGTAGCACAGGTGCTCCATCTTGGAGGATCTTATATCGTATTGATTCTGATTACCGGTATTGTAGGAGGGTTGGTGTCCGGACTTGCAGCCCTGGCAGGCAGCTTTTTCAGAGCTAAAAAAGAAATGAATGAACCGGGCTGATATTTCTGGGCTATTTTATTCATTTTACTTTATCGTCTTCAATGTCACTTGACATTTACGACAATTAAATTTTACATGAATGAAAAGGAGATATTTTTTCGCATCTCTTGCTATATTATTATTACTACCTGCCATTGTACACGCGCAAAATGAATTGAGCGGAATAATAAAAGACGCTAAAAGCGGGATGGCTTTATCAGGTGCTTACATTTATATCCCCGATTTAAAAACTGGCGCTGTTTCAGATGCCCGTGGTTTCTATTCTATCAAAAATATTCCCTCCGGATTTTTCTTAACAGAGGCAAGCATAATCGGGTATGCACGCCAGATCGATCATATATATATCAAAGGAAAAACGAAAAAAGACTATCCACTTACTATTTCCCACGCTGAGTTGCAGGAAATTATTTTAACAGGCGTTTCCTCCGCTACAGAGCGTCGCAAGAACCCCGCACCCAGCTCCATTCTTACACAAAAAGACTTGTTGCAAAATGGTTCCGGTAATAGTATAGACGCGCTACAAACCGCGTCAGGCGTATCGCAAATAACAGAAGGCCCTGCTATATCTAAACCTGTGATACGTGGTTTAGGTTACAACCGTGTTGTAGTTGTTAATGATGGTGTCCGGCAGGAAGGTCAGCAATGGGGTGATGAATTTGGAATTGAAATAGATGAATATACCGTAAATCGCGCAGAGATTTTAAAAGGCCCGTCCAGCCTTAGTTATGGTTCAGATGCCATGGCCGGGGTAATAAACTTCCTGGCTCCTGCGCCCCTTCCTGAAGGGAAAATTAAAGGAAGTGTTTTAACGGATTATCAGACGAACAACGGTTTATATGCGGGTTCTTTCAATTTGGCTGGTAATCAAAACGGCTTTACCTGGGATCTTAGATATACAAATAAACGAGCCCATGATTATAAAAACAAATACGACGGGTATGTCTGGAATTCGGGTTATGGAGAAAATGATTTCAAAGCAATTGTCGGACTTAACAAAAAATGGGGCTATTCTCATTTGCGACTGAGCCTGTTTGATTTGAAATTAGGTATTATTGAAGGGGCAAGGGATAGTGCCACCGGTTTTTTTACCAAACATTTTTTGGATGGCAATAAAGAAGATAGTTTAGGGATTGCTCCTAACGGAGATTATACTAAATACAATAATTACTCCATCATTCATCAGCATGTGCGGCATTACAAAGCCGTGCTGGATAATAATTTCATATTGGGCAAAGGGCGGTTGGCAATAAAATTAGGTTTACAGCAAAACTACCGTCAGGAAGCAAATGATATTACCAAGGGGGATAGCTATAACAACTATTTCTTTCTACGTACGATCAATTATGATGCACAATATATTTTGTCTGGGAAAAATAAATTGTCATGGTCATTTGGCGTAAACGGCATGAAACAGTCTTCCGAAGACCGGGGCATTGTTTTTCTGGTACCCGAATATAATTTATTTGATATTGGTGTTTTTTCTTTTGCAAAAAAAACGATCAGAAAGCTTACTATCAGTGGCGGTCTCCGGTTTGATTCACGCAATCTTCAGACAAAAAATTTATACATTGATTCCAATGCAGTAAGGTTAAATGCTCCCAAGGCTAATTCCATTAGCAGGTTTACGGCTCATCAGTCCAATTTTTCCGGTGTATCCGGAAGCATCGGGGCTGCTTATGATTTTACAGAAAACGTATATGGTAAGTTGAATTTTTCCAGAGGTTTCCGGGCTCCTGCTATAGCAGAAAGCAGTTCTGATGGAATTCATGATGGTACACCATTTTATGAGATCGGCGACCCTGATTTAAAAGCGGAAAGCAGCTTTCAGGCAGATGCTACTATCGGTGTAAATACAGAAGATTATTCAGGAGAACTGAATGTTTTCGTTAATAAAATAAACAATTATATTTTCCCGGTAAAATTGGCAAGTGTTTTTGGCGGCGATTCACTGCGTCAGGATTTTGCCTCAGGGTTACCCGCCGGTACAACATTTAAATATGTATCAGGTGATGCGGTAATTTCTGGCGGGGAATTAGCACTTAATATACATCCGCATACAATTAACTGGTTCAGTTTCGAAAACAGTTTTTCACTGATACGTTCCATTCAGAAAAATCAGGGGGATTCTACCAAATATCTGCCATATACACCGCCACAAAAGCTGTTATCAACGCTTAGATTTAGTTGCAAAAAAATAAGTAGAGCTTTTCAAAATGCTTTTTTCAGGATAGGAATAGAAAACTATTTTAAACAGGACAAAATTTACTACAAGTTTGGCAATGAATCAGTAACACCCGGATACGCTTTAATTAATGCAGGCATTGGTGCAGATATTTATTCAAATGATAAAGCCATTTGTTCTATTTATATATCGGGCAACAACCTGGCTGATGTTGCTTACCAAAGTAATATGAGTCGCGTTAAATATGCTGATACGAATAATGTGACAGGACGGGTGGGAGTATTTAATATGGGGAGGAATTTCAATATTAAATTGATTATCCCATTTAATATCAGGAATTAAACAGAAGAACCATCCCAGCCTGGGATTGAATTTAGGGAACAGATATTAAAGGAGCTATGGGCAAAGTGTTTGATATGAATGGTCATTTTACTGTTACTGCTCACTAATCAAAAAGCTGTACCTTTGCTCCGAATTTTGACCACCCTGCAAGTGGTTCTATTTTTTATAGAATATTCTCAGCTAATGAGGATAGCTGAAATTTAAAGACTATGCCCGTATTACACAACCGCGTATCAAATGAGGAGTTGAAGCAACGCCTCATGGAAGAAACATTCCGCCGGACCACCATCAGTTTTTATCAGTATTTTCCTATCCAGAATCCACAGGAGTTTCGCGACTTTTTATACAAAGATCTTAATGCCTTAAAAGTGTTTGGCAGGATTTACATCGCCAAAGAGGGTATTAATGCACAGATCAGTGTTCCGGAAGAAAATTTTGAGTCTTTGAAAATTTTCTTATATTCCATTACGCAATTGAACGGAATAAGATTGAATATTGCTGTAGATGATGATGGTAAAAGTTTTTGGGTCTTAAAAATCAAAGTGCGCGATAAGATTGTGGCAGATGGCATTGATGATCCATCGTTCAGCATGGAAAGAAAGGGGAAGTATGTGAATGCTGCTCAAATGAATGAACTACTGAAAGATCCGGATACGATTGTGATTGATATGCGCAACCATTACGAGTACGAAGTAGGTCATTTTGTTAATGCAATGGAAGTGCCCTCAGATACTTTTCGCGACCAGCTGCCAATGGCAGTGGATATGATGAAAGGGAATGAGGATAAAAATATCATCATGTATTGTACCGGCGGCATCCGTTGTGAGAAAGCCAGCGCTTACATGTTGCACAAAGGGTTTCAGCATGTATTTCACCTGGAAGGAGGTATTATCAATTATGCACGACAGGCAAAAGAAACGGTCCTTGAAAGCAGGTTCATAGGGAAGAATTTTGTCTTTGATGACCGGCTGGGTGAAAGGATCACTGAAGATGTGATAGCAAACTGTCATCAATGCGGCAAACCATGTGACACACATACCAATTGCAAGAATAATGGGTGTCACCTGCTCTTTATTCAATGTGAATCCTGCGCCACTGAATATGATGGCTGCTGCAGTAAAACATGTAAAGACACGATCCACCTTCCGTTAGAGCGACAGAAGGAATTGCGCCAGGGTATTGATAAGGGAAGTAATATTTTTAACAAAAGTAAAGTAAGACTCAGGCCCAGGTTGAATAGTTGAGCAAATGAAAGATAACCAGGTAAACTAATACCCAAAAAATAAAGGACTGCCTCTGATGAGAAATTTTACATGTTTCCTCTTATGCCTCGGATGGCTGCAATCATACGCACAGCCATCCATAACCAAAATACAAGTGAGAGATCAATACCTTGACCAGCCACTGGGCAACACCTGGCTCGTGATAAATAACAAAGATTCGGTCCTTACAAATGCATACGGATATTGCCGCTACGCTTTCAATCAAAGAGAAGCTATTACTATTGCAAGCCTGGGGTATCTTCCCAGTCAGGCAATAATGAGCCTGGGAAGTGCCTCTCTTATTGTGTTATTGAAGCCATTGAATTATATGGCCAATGAAATACAGGTGAAGGGGATGCATCACCAGGCAAAGTTGCTTGGTACCCCCGGCCAGATCACAACACTTGTTGCCGCAGACTTTCAGCGCAATAATGTAACAGACCCGCAGCATGTTTTTAATCTTGCTGCAGGTGTGAGGATGGAAATGAAATATCCCAATGCAGGCACCCGTATCGTTATGCGCGGTTATGGGAACCAATCCAATACCAATGGGGCAGGCTATAAAGCCTATTATAACGATGTGCCGTTAACTGATGCCGACGGAACTACTAACCTTGATGATATTGACTTTTCGACTTTAGGAAGGGTGGAAATTTTCAAAGGGCCGGCCTCCAGTATGTATGGATCAGGTAATTCAGGGGTAGTGAGCATATATGGCGAACAGGCACCACAGGGTAACAGCATACAACAGCGTGTCGTAGCAGGTAATAATGCTTTTCTTCATCTCAATACTGCTGTAGGTGCTGCCAACGACAATAGTAATATACTGCTCAATTACGGACGCCAGCAGTCAGACGGGCAGAGGTTACACGAACGCAGCGAAAAGAATTTCTGGAATATCAATACAACTTTTTACAACAGCACCAGACGTACGGTGCATTTCTTTGGAACTTATACCAAATCTTATATGCAGTTACCCGGACAACTTGATAGCCTGGGACTAGCAACGAGGTCCGATACTGCTGAGCTGGCTTACATCAATAATGATTCCCATATTGGCCAGGAAAGTGTGAGACTGGGTTTTACACAGGAATACCGGTTTTCTGATCTGTTCAGTAATAAAACCACCCTTTTCCTTAATGGGCAGCAGTTGGGCATGGCTTTAGCAAACATTCTCACTAAAAGCAATAAGAACAGTTTTGGCGCCCGTACAGTATTTACTTACACCCCGCAGATAGGCAATGTGGCATCGCGATTCACAGCAGGGGCCGAGGCAATCAAAACGATCAACAGGCAACAATCATATAACCTGAACAATGGTGTTTCCGGGTCATTGCGTACTGACCAGGAGATACAGCCGTTTATATACAGCCTGTTTGGAATGGCTGATATTATTATGGCAAAGACTACCATGCTGAGTTTCGGGATCAGCGGCCACTTTCTGTCATATGATGTGCTGGATATGCGGGCCACAGGTTCTTCGGCAGGCTATGTGAACCAGTCCGGAATGAAGCGGTTCAAACCGGTTGCCACTTCCCGTATGGGGATCAATCACCTGGTTTCAGAACATGTTTCCATTTACGCCAATTATACCATGGGTTTTTCTCCTCCTGCAACCGACCAGGTAATCATCACGCAAACAGGCAGGGTTAATACAGATATTGAACCGGAGCTGGCTAATAGTTTTGAAGTAGGTGCCAAAGGCAGTCTTTTCAAAAAAACATTCAATTTCGATATGGTGTTTTTTAATATGGATGTGACAGACAGGTTTGAACCCCAGTTCTTCCCCGCAGCTACCGGCCGTCCTGCTTACACGGAGTTTGTAAATGCAGGCTCTATTGACCATACTGGTGTAGAGCTTTCGCTCAATTATGCTTACCTGCCTAAAAGAAAAGGGTTCATACAGTTAATAAGGCCTTATTTCTCTTACACGTTTAATAATTGCAGGAATGCCAACCTGCACAGTAATAACAATAATGCTCCAACCACAAAAGATTATTCTAATTTTAAAGTGAGTGGTGTGAGTCCTCATGTATTAAACGCGGGACTTGACATAGAGGCAGGCAATATTTTCTACCTGAATATAACGAACATGTATGCAGAACGCATGCCCGTAACGTTAGATAACAGTGTGTACACCGGTTCTTATAACCTGGCGAACGCAAAAGCAGGGCTCAGGAAGCAGTTTTCACTAAAACATGGTAATAGCATCAGCTTCGATATCTCAGGAGGCGTGAACAATATTTTCGATAACCGTTATGCGCAGTACATATCGCTTAATGTAACGCCGGTCAATGGGTTGTCGCCGAAAATTTATACACCGGGCCCCGGAACTTTTCAATATTACGGATTGCGATTGGGTTATGCGTTTAAATAGATGGCCATGACTATATCACCTGTAGTTTTTGGAGTGATTCAATGACCTGTTTTTCTGTAGTGGCATCACTTAATGATTGTGGCAGGAAAGCTTTCCCTGTTACTTTCTCGAACAGCTCAATGTATCTTTTACTGATGATGTCTATCCATTCATCGGTCATCTCAGGAACAACCTGGCCTTCTTTACCCATGAAGTTGTTTGCAATAAGCCATTCCCTGACGAATTCTTTACTTAGCTGTTTTTGTTTTTCACCCTTGGCCTGTCTTGCTTCAAAACCATCTGCATAAAAATACCTGGATGAGTCGGGTGTATGCACTTCGTCCATCAGGTATATGGTATCACCGATTTTGCCGAACTCGTATTTGGTATCGGCCAGAATTAACCCTTTTGATGCTGCAATTTCTTTTCCTCTTGCAAACAACTGCAATGCATATCCTTCCAATACCTCCCAATCGGCAGCGCTTACCAATCCCTTCGCAATGATCTCTTCTTTAGAAATATCTTCATCATGCCCTTCATTTGCCTTGGTAGAAGGTGTAATGATGGGAGAGGGGAAAAAGTCATTCTCTTTCAATCCCTCCGGCAATGGAACACCACAAAGTGTTCTTTTACCACTGCTAAAGGTTCTCCAGGCGTGGCCCACTACATTGCCACGTACCACCATTTCAATTTTAAAAGGGGTGCAACGCTTGCCAACAGATACATTGGGTGCAGGTACGGCTTCGAGCCAATTTGGGCAAATATCGCTGGTTGCATCGAGCATATACGCAGCGATTTGGTTCAGTACCTGTCCCTTATAAGGAATTGGGCGTGGAAGAATAACATCGAATGCAGAAATGCGATCACTCGCTACCATTACTAACCAGTCGGTTTTAATAGTATATACATCCCGCACTTTACCATGATATACATTAGTTTGAAAAGGGAATTTAAAAGAGGGCATGCGGCAAAATTAAATTTTAAAATGAATCTAACAAATGCTACTTTGCTTATATATTTCTTAAACAAAACTTGCCCATATGAGAAGACCTTATAGTAACTGCCTGCTGGTGGCTATGGTATCTGTCATTTCAGTTGCATCTTTTGCCCAACAGGCAACTACCGTATCCGGCAATATCAGGACTAGCAAATCGAATGAAGCAATTTCGGCAGTATCTGTTACAGTGAAAGGAGGAACAACAGGTACTTTTACAGATGATAAGGGTAACTTTAAATTTACAACCATTCAAAAACTTCCGTTCACCCTGGTCATTTCTTCTGTGGGCTATGCTACCAAAGAAGTGGTTATCAAGGGAAACCATGAATCTGTTAACATAGGGCTTGACGTTTCTTTTACACTGGGTGATGAAGTAGTGGTGGCAGCTTCCAGGGTCCCTGAAAAAATATTGGAGTCTCCCGTTTCCATAGAACGTATCAGCACTGCAGCGATACGGAATGCCGTTGCTCCCAGTTATTATGACCTGATCACGAACCTGAAAGGGGTAGACGTGGTAACAGCGAGCCTGACGTTTAAAAGTGTGGGCACACGTGGGTTTAACAGTAGCGGCAATACCCGGCTCAATCAAATTGTAGATGGTATGGACAACCAGGCGCCCGGCCTGAATTTCTCCGTTGGTAATGTGGTCGGGTTAACAGAGCTGGATGTGGATAATATGGAACTTCTTCCTGGCGCTTCCTCTGCTTTATATGGTGCCGGCGGCATGAATGGAACTTTATTGATTAACAGTAAAAATCCATTCAAATACCAGGGACTCAGCTTCCAGATCAAGCAAGGGATAAACCATATTGACAACTATCAGCGGGACAGGGCCCCGTTCTATGACTGGAGCATCCGCTGGGCAAATAAGATTACGGATAAGTTTGCCTATAAAATAGGCGCGCAGTTTTTACAAGCGCAGGACTGGCTTGCCAACCAGACAGAAAATTACTCCCGCGGCACAGGCACTGCCTATGGCCAGGTGATACCGGGATCGCGTGAGTCTGATCCGAATTATGATGGTGTCAATGTATATGGAGATGAAACATCCCAGCCTATGTCTCCGATCGCTAAGAGTGTACGCCTTGCTGTTGGGGCAGGGGGTGTAGGAGCTATTGACGGTATCATCAATGCCAATCCTGCTATTAAACTGAGCCAGCTCATGGCCATCATTGGCGGAACTCCTGCTTTGTCGCCTCTGGCACCATATGCTCCCATATTGTATGGTTCCAATGCCAATAAGAATTATTTCGGCTCGCAGTATGTAAGCCGTACGGGTTACCTGGAAAAAGATGTGGTGGATCCGTCTACTGTAAATTTTAAGCTGACCGGGGGACTTTATTACAAGTTATCAGATAAAATTGAAGCTTCTTTAACGGCAAATTTTGGTACCGGTAATTCTGTTTATACCGGTAGTGACCGTTACTCTTTGAAAGACTTTAAAATAAGTCAGTTTAAACTGGAATTGAAACACAAGAATTGGTATGCCCGTGCTTATACCACACATGAGAATTCTGGGGCTTCTTTTAATGCCACGATCACGACCAGGTTATTCAATGAAGCATGGAAAGCCAGTTCAGCATGGTACCCCCAGTATATGAGCGCCTATGTAACAGCGCGCGATGCAGGATTGCCAGACCAGAATGCACACCTCGCAGCAAGGGGCTTTGCTGACCAGGGAAGACCCACCGGGTTTATAGGGGTCAACCCGATTTTTCAACAGATAGCCAATACACCTATCTCAAAAGGCGGGGGGCTGTTTCTTGACAAATCAAGGTTAAATGTTATTGAAGGACAATACAATTTTTCAGACGATCTGGGGCTGTCGAAAAACGGTACTGATTTCCTCGTAGGAACAAGTTATAAGCAATATGTACTGAATTCGCAGGGAACACTGTTTGCAGATACTGCCAACAATATAAAAATTAATGAAGTAGGTGTATACGGACAATTATCGCAAAAACTGTTGAACGATGTATTGAAACTGACAGTATCCGGCCGTTATGACAAGAACACCAATTTCAAAGGCCGCTTTACCCCAAGAGTGTCTGCTGTAGTGAAGCTGGCCCAGGATCATAACTTGCGGTTCTCTTACCAGACGGCTTACCGTTTTCCCACTACGCAGGACCAGTGGATCAACCTGCTTGTTAGCGGCGGCTACCGTTTGATGGGGGGATTGCCGGGATTGCGTGACTATTATAATTTTGGCAGCAATAAAGTGTACACTCCTGCAAGTGTTGCTGCATTCGGCGCCAGCGCTCAGGCAGGCAGTCCTAATCCTGGTCTATTGCAGGAACAACAGTTTGGTGAATTTAAACCAGAGTCAAGCCAGTCTTTTGAGGTAGGCTACAAAGGATTGATAGAGAAAAAATTACTGGTAGACGTATATGCTTATTGGGGCAAATACAAAGATTTCCTGAGCCATGTAACCGTTTTACAATCCAATACAGGCAGCCCGATAGGGCTGTTAGGCACTTCTACCCGCTCCATTTACAGTATTGCCGTCAATACACCCACTGAAGTGAAAACAAGTGGCTGGGGAGCGTCTGCAGAATATCTGTTCCCTAAAAATTATTCAATCAGCGGCAATGTTTATTCCGACCAGCTTGGCGATCTGCCTGCCGGGTTTGTTTCCTTCTTCAACACACCTAAATACCGTGTAAACCTTGCTTTCAATAATAGCGGTTTTCTGAAAGACAACAGGTTTGGTTTCGGTTTGGTGTACAGGTGGGTGGATAAGTTCTGGTATGAAGGAACTTTTGCGGTAGGTAATGTGCCTTCCTATGGTAACCTGGATGCAATGGTCAGCTATAAGTTCCCTTCGATCAAATCATTGGTCAAAGTAGGGGGGACCAATGTGTTCAACAAATATTACCGTACTGGTTTTGGTAATCCCCAGATTGGCGGACTATATTATATAAGTTTTGGATGGAATGTGTTTTAGATGACTGATCTGTAATACTTTTTGGTTTTATACTCGATAATCTTATATTTTTGCCGCTCAAATAAACAGATATATGCGTTCAATAGCTTTCAGAGAGGCTTTGCGTGAAGCCATGAATGAAGAAATGAGAAGGGATGACAGGGTTTTCCTGTTGGGGGAGGAAGTGGCAGAGTATAACGGTGCCTATAAAGTGAGCCAGGGTATGTTGGCAGAGTTCGGCGAAAAAAGGGTGATCGATACCCCCATTTCAGAACTTGGCTTTGCTGCAGTGGCTGTTGGCGCTGCACAAAACGGATTGAGACCGATCGTTGAATTCATGACCTGGAACTTTGCAGTACTGGCAATGGACCAGATACTGAATACTGCTTCCAAAATGCTGGCGATGAGTGGCGGCCAGATTGGATGCCCCATCGTTTTCCGCGGTCCTAATGGTAGTGCCGGTCAGCTTGGCGCCCAACACTCTACTGCATTCGAAAGTTATTATGCCAATATTCCCGGTCTTAAAGTGGTGTCTCCTTCCAATGGTTATGATGCCAAAGGGTTGCTGAAACAGGCGATCCGTTTCGAAGAAGATCCGGTGATTTTCATGGAAGGTGAAACAACTTATGGCGACAAAAGCGATGTTCCTGATGAAGAATATTATATTCCTTTGGGTAAAGCTGATGTTAAAAAGCAAGGCCGCGATGTGACCATCGTTTCTTTCAATAAAATGATGAAAGTAGCATTGGGTGCTGCAACAGAATTAGAGAAAGAAGGAATCAGCGCTGAAGTAGTGGACCTGCGTACCATTCGCCCCCTCGACTGGATGACCATCCTCGAAAGCGTAAAGAAAACCAACCGCCTGGTGATCATTGAAGAACAATGGCCATTTGCATCCATTTCTTCAGAGATCAGTTACCGTATTCAGAAAGAAGGATTCGACTACCTGGATGCACCGATCCGCCGCATTACCAGTGCAGATGCTCCAATGCACTATGCACCTAATCTGGCAGCACTGGCGATTCCGGATATCAGCAGAACAGTGAAGCTGGTAAAAGAAGTGATGTACATGAAGAAATAGTACCGATTCATACTTGTATTTAACCCGGGGTCATGCACTCCGGGTTTTTATTTTCTAAGTACCTTCCATTATAATACACCCCTCACCATGCGCCTCTTTTTGTTAATGACCAGCTGTCTGATGGCAGCGATTGTTTTTGGACAAAACGCAACCACTAACAGCAACGACAGCAGTATTGTATTGAATGAAGTAACAGTAACAGCATTTCATACAACTACCCAATGGAAGACAATGCCTGCAGCTATTGCAGTGATTACCGATAAAGATATTGCCCGTTATTCAGGCGCTTCATTGGTGCCAGTATTAAATGTGCTGCCCGGTATCCGCATGGAAGAAAGGTCGCCTGCCAGTTACCGTTTATCTGTACGCGGTAGTTTACTGCGTTCCCCCTTTGGCGTACGCAATGTAAAAGTCTACTGGAATGACCTGCCGCTCACAGACGGCGGTGGAAACACATATCTCAACCTGGTTGATCTTGGGCAGCTTAGCGGTGCAGAAGTATTAAAGGGGCCCGCCGCAAGCGTTTATGGTGCAGGAACCGGCGGGGCGTTATTGTTAAAGTCTGATCAGTCATTTACCACGTCAGGGTCCCATCAATATGAACTGGGACTATCGGGTGGGTCGTATGGATTGTTGCAACAGCATGCTGGCTGGCAATACAGTAACCAGTCATTCGTTTCCTCGTTCCACCAGAGCCATCAGCAGTCCGATGGCTATCGCCAGCAGTCGGCCATGCGAAAAGACGCAACAGCATGGCATGGAGCACTGCAGTTCAAACAACAGCAATTAAGGTTTCTTGCTTTTTATACAGACCTCTACTACCAGACACCAGGTGGTATCACTTTAGCACAGCTGCAACAAGACCCGAAACTGGCAAGGCAACCGTCCGGTACATTGCCAGGTGCTGTACAACAACAAACGGCAATATATAATAAGACTGGTTTTGCAGGGGTGCATCATGAAGCAGTATTGAGTGGCTCATTTGATTTGAAGTCGTTTGTAACAGGGAATATCACCCGTTTCGAAAATCCATTCATCACCAATTATGAAAAAAGGGCAGAGGAAAACCTCAGCGGCGGCACGCATCTTGTCTTTCATAAGGATAATGAACACCATGCTTTTCAGTGGATGAACGGAGCAGAATGGATATACAACCATTCCAATATCCAGGACTTTGGTAACAGGGCAGGCAAGCCTGATACAGTACAGTTCAGGGACAATATATATGCTGCTCAGTGGTTCATTTTCTCACAGATAGGATACAGGATGGCAGAAAAATGGAACTTCACAGCTGGTGTCAGTGTCAACAATCAATTGTACCGTTTCAGACGCCTGACTGACCCTTCAAGCGTATATATACATACCAATAACGGAGTTGTGGCAATGCCACGTTTTGCCTTATTATACAGGCTGAACAAACAAGTGTCACTCTATGCACTGGCTGCCAAAGGGTTCTCACCGCCAACGCTGGCAGAGTTAAGACCGGCTGACAGGACTTATCATGGCGAATTACAGGCAGAGCAGGGATGGAATTATGAGGTGGGTATCAAAGGAATAATAGCTGGCCAGCGTTTGCAGTTCGACGTTGCGGCTTATTATTTTCAATTGAAAGATGCAATCGTACGCCGCAGCAATGCCCAGGGGGCAGAATATTTTGTCAATGCAGGCGTAACCACGCAGAAAGGATTGGAAGCCTTGGTAAAGTACCAGTTGCTTAAGAAGGCAACGCACTTAATGGCGGCTGTTAACCTGTGGAGCAGTTATAGTTATCAGCCTTATTATTTCGGCACCTATAAGCAGGGCGCTGTTGATTATTCCGGTAACCGGCTCACCGGTG
>JBHAFM010000065.1:0-6275 GCA_041856175.1 Sediminibacterium sp. | reverse complement strand
GACCCTCCAGAGAACCATATATCAAAATACCTTTGTGCAATTTCTTTTTCTTCTGCCAGTGTTAACTCCCTTGGCTCTGCAAAATGCACAATATCGGTGTCGTATAGTAGCACCCCCTCTTTTACAATATCTGTAAAAAAATACTGGCCAAATTCAAGCCCTTCATTAATATAATCGATCTCGTGTATTTGCAGGTTAATGGGCTGCTTGAAATGCTGGGTACGGCTATTTACAATATCTTCCAGTTCATATTCCTTAATCATATTATCCTTGGTTACCACCAGGAAGTCAAAATCGCTGATATATTCATACAAAATACTATCCTTACCGGTATACCGGTGCTGTACATACTTACCCTTAGCATAACTGCCAAACAGAATAATTTTTTCCGGAGCCACCACTTCTTTGATAATGCCTACTATCTCAAGTATCTGCTCCCGTTTGCCTGGCGGCAAATGATTTAAGGATGTCTTCATTATTATTAAAAATACGAAAGAAAAACAGTTAATAATGGCGCTCTTTACACCCAAAAGATCATTTACAGGTACTTCTCCCCCTTATTTCTTTTCACTTCCGCCACATATTCCTTAATGGCCTGCTCTTTGTCTTTCTTGCAGATGAGCAATACATCTTTGGTATCTACCACAATGAAATCATCGAGCCCCTGTAATACCAGCAGTTTCTCATGCGGCGCTGTTACCATGCATTTGGTAGCATCTATCACAATCACATTATCGCTGGCTACCGCATTGCCTAAATAATCTTTTTCAAGGTTGTCGTAAGCGCTGTTCCAGGTACCCAGGTCACTCCAGCCAAAAGAAGCGGGGATCACATACACATTATCTGCCTTCTCCATCACTGCAACATCGATGGAGATATTGGTGCAGAGCGGATAGATCCTGTCAATCGCTTTTTTCTCTTCAGGTGTATTATAATGTTCCTTCTCTCCATCGAACAATTCAAACATTTCCGGCTGAAAGAGTTCAAATGCTTTGACCACATTCTTCACCTGCCATACAAATATCCCCGCATTCCATAAAAAATCACCGCTCGATAAAAAGGTTTTAGCCAGTTCCAGGTTGGGCTTTTCCGTGAATGTCTTTACTTTATAAATACCATCCGCCACCGGCATTGCATCGTGCTGGATATAACCATATCCAGTATTGGGATGTGTTGGGTTGATGCCCAATGTTACGAGCGACTTGATATGACTTACAAAATCAAGCGCCTGCAAAGTGATCTTCCGGTAATGTTCATTATCAAGTATCATGTGGTCGCTGGGCGCCACGATCAATGATGCTTCCGGGTCTTTCTGTAATAACTTGAAAGAAATATAAGCAATACAGGGCGCGGTGTTCTTACGGCTGGGCTCTGCAAGAATATTATCTGGACATAATTCAGGTAACTGCTTTTTCACAATAGCAGTGTATTCGTCGGATGTAACGACGAAAATATTTTCTTTGGGAATGAACGCCGCATAACGCTCATAGGTCCATTGGATCAGCGTCTTGCCTGTATTCAGAATATCGAGGAACTGTTTGGGAAAACCAGTGCGGCTTTTGGGCCAGAAGCGACTGCCAATGCCTCCCGCCATGATGACTACATAATGACTTTTGTTCATTCTTAGGGTGTTTAGACTTCCGTTCGAGGTGCAATAATAGGGGATATTAGATGATCCCCTCTTTTACCAGGTCATGAATATGTAATACGCCGAGATAATTTCCATTCTCTGTAACAATTAACTGGCTGATATCATGGTGCCTTAACACATCCAGCGCATCAACAGCCAATACATCCGGTTCAATTGTCCTGGGGTTTGCAGATAAGATATCCGCAGCTTTAATATCCTGTATGTTATTACTTTTTTCCAGCATCCTTCGCAGGTCACCATCCGTAATAATGCCTACTACTTTATTTTGTACATCTGTTACCGCTGTAACACCCAGGCGCTTTTCAGTGATCTCTACGATCACTTCTTTCAATGTTGCAGCAGGTAAGACTTTGGGGCTGGCATTATGCACATAAAGATCGGCCACCCGCAGGTACATGCGCTTACCCAGGTTGCCGCCCGGGTGATACCTGGCAAAATCGCGTCCGCTGAAACCATTCAGTTCCATCAGGCAAACAGCCAATACATCGCCCATTACCATTTGGGCAGTAGTGCTGCTGGTGGGTGCAAGGTTATTGGGACAGGCTTCTTTACTTACGGTCGTGTTCAGCACAATATCGGCCTGGTTAGCTAAGAAACTTTGTGTAGCGCCTACCATGGCAATCAGGGTATTACCAAAGTTTTTGATCAATGGTACCAGCACTTTTATTTCGGGGCTCTCGCCGCTTTTGCTGATGATCATCACCACATCATCTCCCTGCACCATACCCAGGTCTCCATGAATGGCATCCGCAGCATGCATGAAAAGGGAGGGGGTTCCGGTGGAATTAAGGGTTGCTGTAATTTTCTGGGCAACAATGGCGCTTTTGCCAATACCACTGATCACTAACCTGCCTTTTGAACCGTTCACTGCCTTTACTGCCTGCTCAAAAGACTGGTCAATAAACGCAGCCAGACCCGCAATCGATTGCGCTTCCAACTGTATGGTATTCAATGCAGTTTGTTGAATAGATGTGTTCATGCCGTGCAAAGGTAAACTTTAACAGCAAAGTGTGGATATTCCCCTTATACTTCGTTAACTTCGCGGTCATTTTAAAAAGCCCCTGCTTAACAGGAACTACCAAAATGATTGCTGCTACCGGATGTAAACCTATCCCATTAGAAATTTTACATTGAAAATTCCGGTAAAATGAATTAACTTATCTATTTCCAAAGATACCCGTTTACACGGGTAGCAAAAAGATTTGAATAAATGGCAACGAGTACTAAAAAAACAGCCCCCAAACCTGCTGCAAGGGCCGCTAAAGCGGCTCCCAAAAAAGCAGGTGTCAAAAAAACGACTGCCGCCAGCACGTATGATATCCATGCCGGATTAGAACAATATTTCGGATTCAGGGAATTTAAAGGCACACAGGAAGCATCGATCAAAAGCCTGATGGGCGGACAAGATACATTCGTCATCATGCCTACAGGCGGTGGTAAAAGCCTCTGTTACCAATTACCTGCCATGATGATGCCGGGCTGCGCCATCATCGTTTCGCCGCTGATCGCTTTGATGAAAAACCAGGTCGACCTGGTCAGGGGATACAGTGAAAAAGATGATGTGGCCCATTTTCTGAATTCATCACTGAATAAGGGACAGATCAAAGCGGTGAGAGACGACCTTACCAGCGGCAAGACCAAACTCCTGTATGTTGCTCCGGAAACGCTGACCAAACAGGAAAACCTTGACTATTTCAGCGATCTCGAAATTTCTTTCTTCGCCGTAGATGAAGCGCATTGTATTTCTGAATGGGGACATGATTTCAGGCCTGAGTACCGCCGCCTGCGGGAGATGATGGACATCATTAACCCGGATATACCGGTAGTAGCGCTGACCGCAACAGCAACACCGAAAGTACAAAGCGATATTGTTAAGAACCTGGGACTACGCAACCCTAATATTTTTATCTCTTCCTTTAACAGGTCAAACCTTTACTACGAGATCCAGCCTAAGATCAAAATGGATCAAACGATAAAGAGTATCGTAAAATTCATCAGCCAGCACAAAGGAAAGAGCGGTATCATCTATACGCTAAACCGTAAAACAACAGAAGAACTGGCCGCAATATTAGTGGCTAATAATATCAAAGCAGTGGCTTATCACGCGGGGCTTGACCAGAAACTGCGTGCCGACCGGCAGGACCAGTTCCTGAACGAAGATGTGCAGGTAATTGTGGCTACCATTGCCTTTGGTATGGGTATCGACAAACCCGATATCCGTTTTGTGATCCATTTCAACATTCCAAAATCAATTGAGAATTATTACCAGGAAACAGGGCGCGCCGGGCGCGATGGACTGGAAGGCATCTGCGTGCTGTACTATTCACATAAAGATGTAGCGAAACTGGAACACCTGATGCGCGACAAGCCTTTGAGTGAACGTGAAGTAGGCGGGCAACTGATAGATGAAACGGTGGCTTATGCAGAAAGTTCTGTTTGCCGGAGAAAAATTCTGCTGCATTATTTTGGTGAGAACTGGGACACTAAAAACTGCGGTAGTTGTGACAACTGCCGCAATCCCAAAGAAAAGATAGAGGCAAAAGAAGACGTGGTGAAAGTATTGAAAGCGGTCAAGGCTTTGGATGAACGTTTTGTAACAGATTATGTGGTTAATGTGGTGATGGGCAAACTGACACCGCAGATGACCATGTTCAGGCACGACAGCCTTGACGTATTTGGTATTGGTAAGGATAAAGAACCGCATTTATGGAACAGCCTGGTGCGCCAGATGCTGCTGGAAAACCTGATCAGGAAAGACATTGAAGAATACGGTTTATTAAAGATCACTGAGAAAGGTGAGAAATTCCTGAAGAAACCCGCTTCCTTCAAGATCATGCTGAATAATTTATTTGAAGATGCCAATGCCGATGATGAAGAAGGTGAGAACGCTTCGCAGGCTGTGGCAGCAGACGATAAATTATTTGAAATGCTGAAAGAACTGCGGCAGAAAGAAGCGAAGAAAAAGAGCCTGCCCCCGTTTGTTATCTTCTTAGAGAGCTCATTGCAGGATATGGCTACTTTATATCCTACTACTTTGGCCGAAATGGATAAATGCCAGGGTGTAAGCAAAGGAAAAGCATTGAAATACGGCAAACCGTTTGTAGAGATGATTGCCAAATACGTGGAAGAGAATGATATTGAGAAGCCCGATGATTTTGTCATGAAAAGTGTGGTCAATGCCGGCAATAACAAGATCTATATCATTCAGAATGTAGACAAAAAGATCCCGCTGGAGACCATTGCGAAAAACAAGAGCCTCCGTTTGGATGAATTGCTCGAAGAAATGGAAACCATTGCTGCCAGTGGCACCAGGTTGAATCTTGACTACGCCATCGACGAATGGTTAGATGAATACGACCAGGAAGACATCATTGAATACTTCAAGGGGTGCCAGACCTCTTCTTTACAGATCGCACAACAGGAACTAAGCGAAAATGAGTACACCTGGGAACAATTGAAGATCATGCGGATTAAATTTTTGAGCGTGTACGGGAATTAATTTAAAGTCGGTTGATGATAACGCCCATGGCAGGAAAGAAGCTTTACATAAAAAACATGGTTTGCAGCCGTTGTAAGATGGTGGTGAGAAACGAACTTGGGAAACTGGGTCTTCATCCCACAGCCGTAGAGCTGGGAGAAGTGGAACTGGCTGAACAGCCATCGCAGCACCAGCTGACATTATTAGATGCGTCATTGCACCAGCTGGGGTTTGAAAGGATCGATGACCAGAAAAGCCGGCTCATTGAAAAGATCAAAAACATTATTGTGCAGCTGGTACACCATTCCGGTGAAACGATTAATACAAACCTGTCTGCCTATATTACCAGTCATATTCACCATGATTATAATTACCTCAGCAATCTTTTCTCCGAAGTAGAAGGCACTACCATTGAGAAATATTTCATTGCCCAGCGGATAGAAAAAGCAAAGGAACTACTCATGTACGATGAATTAAGCCTTTCTCAAATTGCCGACAAACTAGGATATAGCAGCGTAGCTTATCTATCCAACCAGTTTAAAAAGATAACCGGGTTCACGCCCACTTATTTTAAATCGCTCAAAGAGCATAAGCGCAGGAATATAGAAGAACTGTAAATTTTACAAATCTATCCCTGAATGCTGTAATAACCGCAACAAAAAGCCTGTCTAACTTTGTGTCATAATTAACTGATCATGACACATTACTATTCCATCACCGGCATGACCTGCACCAATTGCCAGTCAAAAGTTCAAAGCCTGCTGTCGCAGGTACAGGGGGTAAAAACCGTATCCATCGACCTTGCAAAAGGCGAAGCAACTGTTGAGATGGATAACCATATTTCAACAGATACTTTCAGGAATGCTTTGAAAGACTATCCTAAATACCAGCTTTCCGCAAAGCATGATCCTGTACCAACTGTTGAAACGGGGGAAACCAGGTCGTGGCTGGCTACCTATAAGCCCATTCTCCTGATCTTCGGATACATCACCGTCCTTTCCCTCATCATTGCAGGCAGAGCTGGCAAATTTGATGAGTTGCTTGGCATGAGGGTTTTCATGAGCGGGTTCTTTTTAACCTTTTCCTTCTTTAAAATGCTCGACCTGGATGGATTTGCAGATAGCTATGCCACTTATGACATTGTTG
>JBHAFM010000064.1:0-12945 GCA_041856175.1 Sediminibacterium sp. | reverse complement strand
CGATGATCCGCGATAAGCAGGTATTATTCCTTTGCGAAATGGGATTGGATCCCGGCATCGATCACATGAGTGCCATGCATCTGGTTCACCGCATCCAGTCGGCCGGTGGTGTGATACATTCCTTCAAATCGCATTGCGGCGGATTGGTGGCGCCGGAGAGTGATAACAATCCCTGGCATTATAAAATAAGCTGGAGCCCCCGCAATGTGGTGTTAGCCGGGAAAGCAGGAGCTGTTTGGCGCGAGAAGGCTGCTGTGAGGGCCGGCAGGTATGAAGACATATTTACTGATTGCCGGCAGGTACAGGTGAACGGATTGGGGTCGCTGGCTTATTACCCCAACCGCGATTCATTGGGGTATATCGCTACCTATGGTTTGGGGTCGGCTGACACTTTTATCAGAACCACTTTGCGTCACCCGGATTTCTGTAAAGGCTGGAAGCAGGTTGTTGCGCTGAAACTAACGGACGAAGTGGAGCAATACGATACGAACGGGTTAACAGTACCGCAGTTCCTTCAACAACATTGCTCCCGCCATGCGGTTCATTTTTCCATGACGGATATGAATGATGCCTTGCTGAAAACACAGTTTCAGTTTTTAGGATTTGATGATGATACCCTGGTCCTCGATCGCGGTAACTGTACTGCTGCAGATGTGATGCAGTTTTTGCTGGAAAAGAAATTAGTGCTGCAGGAGCGGGATAAGGATATGATTGTAATGTTGCACGAGATCGGGTATGAAATCAATGGGCAGGCATCCATGGCCCGTAGTTGCCTGGTGGTGAAGGGCGAGGATCAGCTACATACGGCGATGGCTAAGACGGTGGGGTTACCTTTAGGCATCGCTGCGGTGTTGTTGCTGGAAGGTAACATACAGGAGACCGGTTTACATATACCTGTTACCGCTGCTATTTATGAGCCGGTACTAGCAGTACTTGCAAGCATGGGCATCGCATTTACGGAGTTATGATCCTTTTCTTTTTTCTTTTTTCTTTTCAGGTTTACCCTTTGCTTTCTCCGGTTTCAACTTTGGCTTTTCATTATTTTTTTCTCCATCAATCACCCACTCATAATCCAGTTGCCTTTTTTCGAGATTGGCGGCAATCACTTTGATCCATACCTTGTCGCCCATTCTGAAACTGCGACCGCTTCTTCTGCCTACGAGGCTGTAATCGCCTTCCACAACCCGGAAATCATCGTAATCGGACAGGCTGATGATACTCACCAGCCCTTCGCATTTATGTGCTACTGTCTCTACCCAGAAACCAAAACTCGCTACACCGCTTACCACGCCTTCAAATGTTTCGCCCAGGTAATCTTTCATATATTCTACCTGTTTGTATTTATTGCCAGCGCGTTCACATTCCATAGCAGCACGCTCCCGCTCACTGCTGTGTTTGCATTTTTCTTCCATCTTTTTGTCCACAAGCGGGTGATGTTCCAGCACAGATTCCAATACCCGGTGCACCAGTACATCGGGATAGCGGCGGATGGGTGAAGTAAAATGACAATAATGTTCGAATGCCAGTCCATAGTGACCAATATTCTCTGTGGTATAAACAGCTTTTGCCATGGTGCGGATACCCAATTGCTCCAGCACATGCTGTTCGGGTTTTCCCTGAACATCCGCTAGCATCACATTGAAACTTGCGGCAATGGACTGTGGTGATGAAAGGTCGAATTTATGCCCGTACTTCTTTGCAAACTCCAGGAAGGGCTTCAGTTTCTCTTCATCTGGCTGGTCATGCACCCTGTATGGGAAAGGCAGGGGCTTTTTATTGATCTTCAGTTTGGATATGTTCTCCGCTACTGTTCTGTTGGCTAAAAGCATGAACTCTTCGATCAACTGGTGCGCTTCCTTGCTTTCTTTGACAACAATACCAACCGGCTTTCCTTTTTCGTCTAACTTAAACCGGACTTCCTGTGAAGAAAAATTAATAGCTCCTTTGCTGAACCTTTTTTTACGTATGCGTTGCGCAATATCATTCAACAGCAATACCTCGTCTTTGTGGATGCCTTTTTTTGTTTCTATAATCTCCTGCACATCCTCATAAGTAAAGCGATGATCGGAATGGATAACCGTCCTGCCCAGCCAATACTGCTTCACTTCTCCCTTTGTGTTCATCTGGAAAATTGCAGAGAAGGTAAACTTATCTTCATGCGGCCGCAAAGAACAAAGTTCATTGGATATTCTTTCTGGCAGCATAGGGTTTACACGGTCTGGCAGGTAAACAGAAGTGGCCCGTTTGTAGGCTTCTGCGTCTAAGTCTGTTTCGGGATGTACATAATAGCTTACGTCTGCTATGTGCACGCCAAGTTCATATATATTATTGTCGAGCTTACGAATAGAAATGGCATCATCAAAATCCTTTGCATCAACCGGGTCAATGGTGAACGTGAGTATCTCTCTGCAGTCCCTCCGTTTCCTGATCTCTGCTGCATCCAGTACATCTGGTAACCGTTTTGATGCTTCGAGCACGTCTTCGGGAAAGAACAAGGGAAAGCCTGCCTGTGCCAGCAGTTCTTTCATGGCTGCATCATTCTCATCTTCTGGCAGCATAATGCTTACTACTTCGCCTACCGGTTTCTTATCATCCTTATCCCATTTCACCAGTCTCGCTACTACCCTGTCCTTATGCTTAGCCCCATTGACAGAAGCCAGCGGAATAAAAAGATCGGGCATGGGTTTATCGGTATCGGGAATAAAAAAAGCGTAATTGGTAGATAGTTGTAAATGACCGATAAATTCTGTTTGTTTCCGCTCTATCACTTCTGTGATCCTGCCTTCCTTTTTCCCTGTCCTGCTATTCTCTTTGACCACTTTTACACGCACCATATCGCCGTTGAGGGCGGTATTAAAATCGCCCGGACGTACCAATACATCACCGCTGCCGTCATCTACAACAACATAACCCATACCTGAGCGGGTTACTTCGAGCCTGCCTTTGATGACATGCATCGCTACTGGTTTCGCTCGCTGTTTCTGCTTCTGTTTTGATTTTTTTCTGGTCATATTGTTGTATTGAACCTAAAGTTCCTGATAAAATCAGTAACCTGCCCGTTAAATTGTTCACCTTCCTCAAATAAAAACTCGTGCCTGATGGGTAATACGTACATGGGAAGGGTGGTCAATTGGTCTGTAAACTTGGCAAAGCGGACTGCATCTTTTTCTGTTGTCAGGATCAGTTTATCTTTTGCGGTTATCCCGCTAAATTTTTCCCTGATCTCATTCAGGTCATCGATCGTAAATATATGATGATCGGAATAGTCCTGCTGGTAATAAGTATGGGTGCACTCATGCAGGTAATCCTTCAATGGTTTAGGGTTTGCGATGCCGCAGACCAGTAATACCTCATCCCATGGTGTAAGTTGCTTCTGGTTATTACGGGTACAGATATGATAGGGAGTGCCATAGGTGATGGCAGTGAAATATACTTTTTGTGTTTCAGTTGGTTTGAGACTGCGGATGATCTTTAATTTTCTTTCCAGAGGAAGGTCAGCAGGGCATTTGGTTACAATAATAACCTGTGCCCTTTTCGCCGATGACCATTCATCACGCAGGTCACCGGTTGGCAAAAAGAAGTCATGCGTATAAAGATTGTTGTATTCGGTCAGTAAAATATTGAACCCGGCCCTAATCGTTCTGTGTTGAAAAGCATCATCTAAGATGATGGCCTGCAGATAGGGCACATCCTGCAGCAATTGAGGAATAGCTACAATGCGCTCCTCTCCCACTGCGACGGGGATATCGGGGAACTTGATATGGAACTGCATGGGCTCGTCGCCTATCTCAAGCGCAGTGGTGTTGGCATTGGCGAGGGCATAGCCCTTTGTCTTTCTTTTGTACCCCCTGCTGAGCGTGCCAACTTTGAATTGCGGTTGCAGCAGCTGCACCAGGTATTCTACCATCGGCGATTTACCGGTACCGCCAACGGCCAGGTTGCCTACACAGATAAGCGGGAAATTGAACCTGGCTGACTTCAGGTAATCCTTATCAAATAACCTGTTACGGATGAACACAACGAATCCATATACAAGCGCTACGGGCAAAAGCAAAACACGGAATGATTTCAGAAACAGCGTGTTAAAATTCATAGATATGCTGCGGTGTGATACAGAACGATAAAGGTACGTCAAATTGGTTGGTGTCGCTAATCCGGGTCACTGGCTCAAAATAAGAGAGACCGATTTTGATCACATCTTTTTTGCAGCGTGAAAGGTACCTGTCATAAAATCCTTTCCCATAACCCACACGGTATCCCTGTTCATCAAAGATCAGCAGAGGAACCAATACCAGGTCTATTTGCGCGGCGGCAACAGGTACGCCTTCTTTGGGTTCTGTAATTCCCCATTCATTGGTATTGTAAATAGTTTCCTCATCAATGATGATTGCTTTAATAGCATGGGTGCTTGTATTACTGACGGGGTATGCTATTTGCAATCCGGGTATCATATGCCGTAAGTACCTGGAAAATAAATGGGTATTAGGCTCTGCCTGGTTGGGCATTGGCCAGTAAGTGAGTATGGTCTGAATACCTTCATAATTCAATTGCTGAAATTGCAGCAACATCAGGTCATCCAGCTTTAGCCGGTCCTTTGAACCTAAAGCGGCCCGTTTTGTTTTATATATTTCCCTGAGTTCCTGTTTGGTCATACCAGGTTATTGATCATGTTTGTCAAGACCGGCTGCAGTTGTGCAGCCAATCTGCGAATGACTGTTTTATCAATCTTGTCTAATTTCGGAATACTTCCTAAGGAGGCATATCCGCTCCATGCCACGATCTCTGTTTCGTACTGCATATAATCGTCGTTAAATATCCACCCCAATACATTTATATTATTGCTCCTGCAATAGCTGGCTGTCAACAAAGAATGATTGATGCTGCCAAGATAGTTTCTGCTGACCAAAATTACTTTTGCCTGCATGGCGTTAATGAGATCGGCCACTGTTTCCTGTTGGTTCACAGGCACCAGTAACCCTCCTGCTCCTTCCACGATAAGCGGCCTGCCCGCTGTTTTCTTCCGGATAGCAACTGCGGTATCCGTAATCTGTCTGATGTCAATGGTAATACCTTCTTTCCTGGCTGCGATATGGGGTGATGCAGGTGTTTTCAGCTTATAGACTTCTTCATGTACGACTGATTGGTGATTGGAAAGGAGCGACTGAACCGACAACGCATCCGTCCCATCCTCAAACCCCGCCTGGACAGGCTTCCAATAATCAGCTCCCAGCGCTTCAGTGATCACTGCTGCGGCGATGGTCTTGCCTACATCAGTGCCTATGCCTGTAATGAAAATGGGTGACATGTGTTTGGTTATTCATTGACAAAAAAGGAAAATAAAGTTGTTCCGTAATGGCGTTGAAAACTAAAACCTTCGAACTTTTCATAGTTGTTCCTGGGTGTATGTTCCAGGACAAAGAATCCGCCTTTATTGATCAGTTTTTTAGTTACAATGGCTTTTGGCAATTCATCAATTGTGCCAAGTGCATATGGCGGGCCGGCAAAGATAAAGTCAAAGGTATCTGTGCAAGTGTTCAGGTATGCAAATACATCTATCATCAATACTTTACAGGCTGCCTGTCCGGCAGGCAGTTGCGCTGCCACGTCCAGCATATCAAAATTCTTTTTAATGAAACCGTGCATGACAGGATCTTTTTCAATAATAGTAAGATCGGCGGCGCCCCTTGACGCCAGTTCATAACTGATACACCCGGTTCCGCCAAAAAGATCCAGGGTTTTAATTCCTGTAAAATCCATCCGGTTTTGTAAGATATTAAATAGTCCTTCTTTCGCAATATCGGTGGTGGGCCTGGTATGCGGCATTTTTGCCGGCGGACTAATTCTTCTCCCACCCCACTTGCCTGAAATGATCCTCATACAGCCAGTTTGAAAAAAGGGGTGAAATAATGTGCCAGGTAGCCTGCTTCTACAATGTTGTTATACATACTGCCCGGTGGTACTTCGCCGAAAGAGATATGATGGAATAACTGTTGTAACTGCTGGTATAATCCGGACTGCACGTCAAACAGGCCGGCGATGTTTAAAGTTACTGACTGCGTGGTCAACTGGTATTGATGTGCCGCGTTCAGCAGATGGTATAATATATCTTCTGTTGTTTGGTAATTGAATGACCGGATCAATTGCAATTGCCCGGCTTTAATTACAGCAATGATAATATGATTGCTATAGTACAGCAGATGAATGTATTGCTCCTCCTGACCGTGATTCATTAATAAATCGGCCGCTATGCAGGAATAGGTATGGTGTACATGGTGCGCCACAAAGTATTTTCCCGCCAGTTCATGAATGGACCTTCTCACCCGGTAAGCATTGGTGATATGCCTGCCAGGCACTTCTATTATATCATAATGGATATCATGCTTGTCCGAATCGCCAAACACAAGTGAGAGGTAATCATTAGCCGCAACTGTATCTGTTTGTTGCTCAGGTATCAGAATGGCTTCTTCAAAATTATAATACAGGTGGGTACCGGTATAAGTCTTGCTCAATAAAAATGAATATTGCCTGATCTCATAAAAAAGATCATTCCAGTCGTTCACGATTTCTTCTAACTGGAACAGTTCAAAAGCGATCACTTCCCCTGTGTCATTATTTTTTACAAGACAGGCAACCTGGTAATTGCTGATCTCAATGATCAACTGACCTGGACAGGCAGCTGCTTCTCGTGAACCTTCGTTGTATAAACCAATGATCTTCTGGGCCATGAATCTATAATTGCTATGCAATGATATAAAAAAAGCGCAATGAAGGGAAAGCGATTTGCGCAGGGACTAAAATAGTAGCTTTGCGGCGCTCTATGAGACAACGTACACGCGATATCAATTTACAGGTCAATACCAGCAACAGACAGATATTGAGCATTGCATTGCCAATAACAGCCTCCATTATTGTGCCGCAGATCAATTTTATTACGAATAATATCTTCCTGGGCGGATTGGGGCAGAAAGCCCTTGCCCTGGCGGGTATTACCGGGGTATATTACCTGATTTTTGCAGTAGTGGGACATGGGCTGAACAACGGCCTGCAGGCGCTGATATCACGGCGCGCGGGAGAAAACAGGGTTGATGCCATTGGTCAATTGTTCTGGCAGGGGGTAAGGATATCGCTGGTATTTGCTGCCTTCGGTATTGCGTTGACCTGGCTGGTAGCACCATGGGTTCTAAAATGGTCATTACGGGATACTGCCAGTGTTCAGATAGCGGTACGTTTTCTCAATATCCGCATCCTGGGACTTCCTTTTCTTTACGTGTACCAGATGCGCAATGCCTTATTGGTAGGTACCAACCAGAGCAGGTTCCTGATCATTGGTACAGCCACAGAAGCTTTTGTCAACATCTTTTTCGATTATGGTCTGATCTATGGCAAATTTGGCATGCCTGTCCTGGGATTTGACGGGGCCGCCTATGCATCGATCATTGCAGAATTTGCAGGACTGGCAGTGATCTTCATTGTAATACACTTAAAAGGAATCAGTAAGCAACTGCATTTGTTTAAGAACAAGGGGTACGATGCCACTGTATCAAAACTTATCTTAAAACAATCCGCTCCACTGATATTGCAACACACGATCAGTATTACCAGTTGGGAATTCTTTTATATTCTGATAGAACACCATGGTGAGCAGGCACTGGCGGTTTCCAATACCATGCGCAATATTTTCGGATTCTTTGGCTGCTTCACCTGGGCTTTTGCTGCTACCGCCAACACGATGGTCAGCAATGTGATTGGCCAGCATTTGCATGAGCATGTCATCGAACTGATCTATAAGATCATCCGCTGGAGTGTGGGGTTTGCGGTTATCGTGTGTGTGCTCCTGAATATTTTTCCGCATGCTTTTTTATCTATATACGGACAAGGTGAAGATTTTATTGCTGCTGCTATTCCGGTACTTCGTGTGGTATCGCTGGCATTGGTGCTGATGTCTGTTTCTGTGATCTGGTTGAATGCTGTAACCGGAACCGGCAATTCAAAAATGAACCTGGCTACAGAAACTGCGGCCATTGTGCTTTATTGTCTTTACAACTATACCGTACTCGAAAAAATGAACCTCCCCATTACCTGGGGCTGGGCCAGTGAAGGCATTTATTGGGCTACCCTGCTGATCCCCTCATTCTGGTATATGCAGAGCGGAAGATGGAAGCATAGAAAAATATAATCTTAAGTTAAAGCATCGCCAGGCGTGCAACTAAATACTATGCAATTGCTTCTTTAGCTCCTAAACTATACTATGAAAAAAAATCTACTCTTCTTTTGCATGTTGTTAACAATCATTGCATGTGATGCACAGTTTCAAGCGGGGCAAAAAGCTATCGGCGGGCAGGTTTCGTTTGGTATCAATAATTTCAGTGCTCCTCAGCCGCCTTATAACCAGCAAAAAACCACTGCTTTGTCCGCAAGCTTGTCCCTCGTACATTTCAAGAACCCTACTTTACTGAATGGCTTTGGCATTTCCTATGGCTATAATTACGGACGGTTCTACGTTGGCGCTCCCCCGGATCAGAATACCAGCTCGAACAATACTATCGATGCTTTTGTATCCAGCACAAAATTAAAGCCGCTGGCCAAGGATTTTTATTTCACTTTAACCGGCATGGTACGCGCATCATACTTTTTTTCTACTACAAAACAACCACCAACCATTATCGAAGCCAGAACTCATGGATATGGCGCCGGACTAAGTGGCTCTATAGGAGTCATGTATCGGTTGAACCAACGTTTTCTTCTTGATTGCAATTTTTCCAACCTGTTGTCTGCATCTTATGGGCACACTGTGTACGCAAATAGTGCATACACCAGTGATACATTCAATTTTTCAACGGGCCTGAGCGGGTTTTCCATGAATTCACTTGCGTTTGGGGTAAAATACCTGTTGAATTAAGCTGATATGTTTAAAGATACAGCAGGGTAAATAATGATTTTACTGAAGGGCTTCCAATAGTCTGGCGCCCTCTGCTTTTAAGGCAGGGTCATTTGCAGTGCGGGTTGGCAGTTTTACCAAGATTGTAAGCATTTCGATTGCTTTGGCTGGTTGCCGGTTGTCTTTGTATGCTCTGGCAAGAGCTAAATAATTGGCAACAAAATAAGGTTCAAGTGTTTTGCATTTTTCCATGTGCTGGATGGCAGAATCCATATCGGCCTTTGGCATACCGCCGTACAATAATTTAAGGGCTGCTTTTTTAACAGCGGGAAGGCTTATCATCTCGTAATGCCATTTGCCGGTAAGGTAATGAGCTTTGCCATGCTGGGGGTTGATGGCGAGCGCTTTGTCAGCATAATATTTTTCATCCCGTAACCATACGGCCGCTTTTTTGTTTTCAGCTGCTGTTTCTGCCATCTTCTCCGCTACAGCAGCGATAATATAATTCACTTCTGCACTGGTACTGTCCGACTGCCATGCCCTTTGGGCAAATGCCGATCCGGTTTCGTAATAGAGCCGTTGGTCATTTTTATTGGTCTGCCTGCTGCCGATGGACAGGTTCAGTTCTGCTGTCTTAACCAATGCCTGGGTGTTGCCTGGCTCCAGGATCAGTACCTGTTTGTATTTATTTAATGCTTCCTGTTCTTTCTGCTGCTTCTCAAAATTATCTCCTTCTTTCAATAACACACTGATATCCTGGCCGGAAACAGCAAGCGAGATCAATGATAACAAGATCAACATACATTGTTTCATAAAAGACATTTTCTATATGTTCAAGAGGACATCCCTGAATCCCGGTTCAATTCAAAACTAACCCCCACCTGGCCATTGAACCCGCTGATGGGCGGATGCAGTTTTGTTATAGAGATGTTGACTGTGTCTGCAAGAACAAACTGCAAAAGGATATCTTGTGCAATGGATGTAGCAAGTGTTTCCAATAATAGCACCGGAACTTCCATTCTTTTCTTTACCAGCTCATACAGGGCTACGTAATTAATGGTGTCGTTTATTGCATGAATCGGGATAACGGCAGGATGATGTTGTACCGTAAGATCTACCCTGAATTCATTGCCCAATATTTTCTCCTCTTCATACAACCCATGAAAGGCATGAAAAACAAGCTGGTGTAAATGAATGGAAAGCATACGCAAAGAAAATTTAGAATTTAAGCCCATTTCCCCTTTAATCTTTCACACTCAGCTATTCTCACGCCAATCCTTTGGCCGTAAGATACCGCTCTGCATCTAATGCAGCCATGCAACCGCTTCCCGCAGCGGTAACGGCCTGCCTGTAATTTTTATCCTGTACATCACCGGCAGCGAATACACCTTCGATATTTGTTTTAGCAGTACCGGGAACAGTTTGTATGTAACCTGTTTCATCCATGTCTAACCAGCCTTTGAAGATATCGCTGTTGGGATGGTGGCCAATGGCGACAAAAAAACCACTGATGGGTATTTCCTGGGTTTGTTGTGTCTGGTTGTTTTTAATGCGAACCCCTTCCACTTTGGTATCGCCCAATATTTCATCAGTATCGGTATTCCAGTACACTTTGATATTGGGTGCATGGAGTACACGTTCCTGCATGACTTTACTGGCGCGCATTTTATCGCGGCGGATGAACATGTGTACGTTTGTACATAGTTTGGATAGATAGAGGGCTTCTTCAGCAGCGGTATCCCCTGCTCCCACTATGGCCACTTCTTTGCCTTTGAAGAAGAAGCCATCACATACAGCACAGGCGCTGACACCGAACCCATTCAGTTTTTCTTCACTCGGTATGCCCAGCCATTTGGCAGAAGCACCTGTACTGATGATCACTGCATCGGCTGCAATCCATTTTTCTTCATCGATCTGTACTTTATAAGGTTGCTGGCTGAAATCAACTTTTGTAGCCAGCCCGTAACGGATATCTGCTCCCATCCTGGCAGCCTGCTTTTCGAAATGAACCATCATTTCCGGGCCCTGTATGCCATCCGGATAGCCGGGATAGTTTTCTACTTCCGTGGTAATGGTCAACTGGCCGCCGGGCTGGATGCCCTGGTATAAAACGGGTTTCATGTTAGCTCTTGCCGCATAGATGGCAGCGGTGTATCCGGCGGGGCCGGAACCTATGATCAGGACATGTACTTTTTCTATTGCATCATTTGCCATACGAATACTTTTAAATTTAGACGAACAAAAATATCAATCCCATACAGTTATCTGTTTTCGTTTTTACACAAAATGGGGGTATTTGGGGATAAACAAAAACCCCTCCGAACATTCAGAGGGGTCGTTATGTCAGTTTCTGAGTGCCGGTTTATCCTAAGTAAGCTTTCAGCGCATTGCTGTAACGTGCTTTCTGCAGGCGTTTGATGGCTCTTTCCTTGATCTGGCGGATACGTTCTTTGGTAAGGTCGTATTTCATACCGATCTGTTCAATGGTTACACCATTTTCACCATCCAGGCCAAAATAAGCGTTCACGATCTCTGCTTCGCGTGGACTCAGGGATTTCAATACACGACGGATCTCTTCACGGAGTGAGTCTTTCATCACGTCGTCATCCGTATCATCACTGCCTTCCAGCAGATCGCCCATGGCAACATCTTCTGCCTCGTGTACTGGGGCATCCAATGAAGTGTGACGGGTATTGCTTTGGAAGATATTGTTGATCTCCGTTTCGCTCATTTCCAGGATCTCAGCCAGTTCTTCCGTAGAAGGTTCGCGTTCATGTTCCTGTTCAAAGGCCATGTAAGCTTTGTTGGCTTTGTTGTAAGTGCCGATTTTGTTTTGAGGCAGGCGGACTAATCTGCCCTGCTCTGCCAACGCCTGTAAAATGGACTGGCGAATCCACCATACCGCGTATGAGATGAACTTAAAACCCTTGGTTTCATCGAAACGCTGGGCTGCTTTTATCAAACCGAGGTTACCCTCGTTGATCAGGTCACTAAGAGAAAGGCCCTGGTGCTGGTACTGCTTAGCAACAGATACCACAAAACGAAGGTTGGCCTGCACCAATTTGTCGAGCGCTCGCTGATCGCCCATCTTGATCCGCTGTGCCAGTGTTGTTTCCTCTTCGGGAGTGATCATTGGGATCTTGGAGATCTCCTGCAGATACTTTTCTACGGCTTGCGAATCTCGGTTGGTGATCTGTGTAGCAATTTTGAGCTGCCTCATGATGTGATGTTAACTTGTTTAATATAAACGACTAAAAGACCTCGAATGTTTTATTAATGCTGTACCAAAATCGTTAAAATTCAGCAAGGTAGTTTGGAAGGGTGCAAAAGTACGTTGCAACATTGGATTTTGCCAGTTTTTGTGGAAAAACTTGACCAAATGGGCAAAAATAGACCATAAACGGGCGAATCATTATCTTCGTCACATGATCGATTTGCGTTCCGACACGGTAACCCGCCCCACCAAAGGCATGCTCCATGCCATGATGTCCGCCTCGGTTGGCGATGATGTTTTTGGAGAAGATCCCTCTGTAAATACGCTCGAAACCATTTGCGCCGGCCTTTTTGGGATGGAAGCGGCCGTTTTTTGTCCCAGTGGAACCATGACCAATCAAATTGCAATAAAATGTCATACACAACCGGGCGATGAAGTGATCTGTGACCATTTGTCACATGTTTACCAATACGAGGGTGGCGGTATTGCCTTTAACTCGGGTTGTTCTGTCCGTTTAATTGAAGGATCAGTCGGCAAAATTACAGCAGACCAGGTGGCGGCGGCGATTAACCCGGATGATGTGCACAAACCAGTGTCGAAATTGGTTTCTTTAGAAAATACAGCCAACAGGGGTGGCGGCAGCTGTTACAATTTTGCTGATATACAAGCCATTAAACAGGTTTGTGTTGATAATAATTTAAAACTTCATTTAGATGGGGCACGTTTGTTCAATGCATTGGTGGCCAAAAATGAAACCTGTCAGCAATACGGAATGGTATTTGATACCATCTCTATTTGTTTGAGCAAGGGATTGGGTACACCGGCAGGGAGCGTACTGGTTGGCCCAAAGGAT
>JBHAFM010000063.1:0-12348 GCA_041856175.1 Sediminibacterium sp. | reverse complement strand
CACTTCAGCACAACCACCTGGTGCGCCAACTTGTTATACTGGACAGTCCAGCTTACTATACTGACCAGTTCAGCACAACCACCTGGCGCGCCAACTTGTTATACTGGACAGTCCAGCTTACTATACTGACCAGTTCAGCACAACCACCTGGCGCACCAACTTACTATACTGGACAGTTCAGCTTACTATACTGATCAGTTCAGCACAACCACCTGGCGCACCAACTTAGTACACTGGGTAATCCAGCTTACTATACTGATCAGTTCAACTTACTATGTTGACGGAGTCTGCCACACCACTTGGCGGATCAAAAAGAGAAAATGGCAGGGAAAAGACTGATTTCCAGGTGCACTTAAATATTAATTTCATAGCCTGTGCTTCTTCCGCCGGCCTTTCCCAGCAATCTAAAGGCGCCGATTTCTAAGAGATGTTGCATGTCCCTTGTTGCTGTAGCTTTGGATGTTTTTGTAAGGTCAATGTACTTTCGGGCATTCATTTCCCCTTTAAAACCACCAGAGCCTTCTTCCAACATCCTCTTGATTACGGTCAGCTGTCTGTCATTGAATTCGTCCTTGAATTGATCAAAGAATCGTGTCTTCTTCAGCGTGAATTCTATTTGTAATTCGGCTTCCGATTGCGCCGCAATGGTTGTTCTTACAAAGTATGCTATCCAGGGTGTGATCTCATTGGATCGTTGTGCCTCTTTGAGCGTTGAATAGTAGTCCTTCTTTTTTGATTCAATTGTTCGGGAAAGGCTCAGGATCGCAGGACGACCGATGGTCTGGGTAAGGGCCTTTTCTGCAATGGCACGACCTATTCTGCCATTGCCGTCTTCAAAGGGATGGATGGACTCAAAATACAGGTGGGCAATGGCTGCCCGAACAGGCGCTTTTTTGATTTCCTTTTTGCCAGCTGGGCTTGTTTCATTAAACCATTGAATAAATTGTTTCATCTCTTTTGGAACACGTGCGGAGGGGGGGGCTTCAAAGTGAACCTTCTCTTTGCCAATTGCACCTGAGATAACCTGCATGGGTTCTTTGTGTTGCCGCCATTTGCCCGCGTTGATTTTTTTGTTGGTACCCATCAGCATGGTATGCCATTCAAAAATTTTTTCCTGTGTCAGCCGCTCCTTATAGGTTTTACGAACATCGGTCATAAGCTGCCCGAGTCCGGCTGCAGACTTGTCTTTGATCGTGGTGATATGATCTTGCAGCCCGAGATTTTTGCGGATAGACGAAAGCACGTCCCTTCTACTCGGGAATTCCCCTTCAATGGCCGAGGTTTTCAGGGCTTCCGCCAGGATGATGTCGATCACTGCTTCCATCCTGGCATCATTTGGCAAGGCTTCGAGGATGCCAGTAACCCTGCCAACCTTCTCTGAAAACAGGAGAAGCTCATCCTCGATGCTTTTTGTTGAAAACTGGAAATTAGGCCAGTCGTTTAATTGCCAGTTGTAGGTAGCCATGAGCCAATTAAGGTATTTATTCGGCTCAAATATAGCAAAAAAATGAGCCGAATATTCAAAATATTCGGCTCGAAAATTTACGAAACCGTGTGCTGTCATTTGTGAATTGGGCACCTATAAGAACCAGTAAGAACGGGATTATTCTCATATATACTGGCTTGAAAGGCAAAAATACCGTTATTCCTGATGCACCACCCTTGTTCTGATGCAGAAAGAGCAGCGCTTGCACGTTAAGGGAAGATTTGCTGCCAGGTACATGATCATGATGAAGGAATACGGTATACCAGGTGTGCTATGTTCAGCACTAATGTATGTAGTTATATTTTAAATTGCAACAATATCATATATTTTTTTATAGAGCCTGTTTAAAATTCATTTTCTAGATTTTGTATACCATGGGAAACCGGGTTTTTAGGCCACTTTTTAGCTATGATTTGTACCAAACTCTGCTATATTTTATCAACATGGTGATTTTAAATTTAAACAGGCTCTAAGACAGACAAAAAATAATTACGAAAATATTTGCGTAATCAAATACTTACATATACTTTGCGTAAGTAATCGCTTACACAATATGCCGACAGAAGTTAGACGAGATATTTTTCAAGCAATCGCTGACCCAAACAGGCGACAAATCATAGACATTCTTTCCAAAGAACCTATGACACTAAATGCTATTGCCGAAAAGTTTGACATAAGCAGACCAGCAGTTTCGCAACACATCAAACACTTGACAGAATGTGGTGTGGTGGAAATTGAACAAAAAGGTAGAGAAAGATATTGCAAAGTGAAACCACAAAGTTTGATACCAGCTTTTATGTGGTTAGAACAATACCAACAGCAGTGGGTACAACGAATTGACAATTTTGAACAACACATAAATAAATTACAAACAAAAAATAAAAAAGTAAAAAAATGAGTAATACAGGCAACGCAAAACATCGGATGCAATAAAAGGTAAAAGAAAAGGGATTAGTTATGTGTAATATCAAAAAAGGAAACATTCTGTATGTTTCCTTTTTTGATATAAAGACAGTAAAGAGCCCCGCTATAAAAAGCGAGGCTTCTCTGTTGCCCGACCTGGATTCGAACCAAGACATACTGAACCAAAATCAGTTGTACTACCCTTATACTATCGGGCAATCCGTACATTCTTTATAAGAATGGGGTGCAAAAATAGGGGTAGCAGGGAATTGTTCCAAATTTTTTGCAAAGTTATCCCCTCGTTTTTAGCGATTCTGTTTGTATCTTGTTAGCCTATTTTTTAAAACCATGAACAAACTCATCCTTTTTGCAGCATTTGTGGGCTGTATGTTATTACTGTCATTCAATTATGATAAGAAGAAAAAAGTAATATTCTTTGGTGATTCCATTACCCAGATGGGCGCCCAACCCGGTGGCTATATCAGGCTGATGGACTCCCTGGTCAGGCAGGAAGGGGCTGAAAACAAATACGAACTGCTTGGCGCCGGTATTGGCGGCAATAAAGTATATGACCTCTATTTACGGATGGAAGAAGACGTGCTGAAGAAAAATCCAGACATCGTTGTGATCTATGTTGGCGTGAATGATGTATGGCACAAAGCTTCTTCCGGTACCGGAACTGATTTCAATAAGTTTGGCCTGTTCTATGACGCTATTGTGAAAAAACTGCAACTGGCCGGCAGTAAAGTGGTGCTTTGTACCCCCGCCGCCATTGGTGAACGGACAGATTTTTCCAACCAGCAGGATGGGGATATGAACAATTACAGCAACTGGATCAGGCAATACGCTGCCAAAAACCAACTGCCTTTGGTAGACCTTCGTACCCTTTTCCATGAATACAGTCTCAAAAACAATCCTGAGAACAAGGAATCAGGTATCCTTACTACCGACCGCGTACACCTCAACGCAAAGGGCAACCTGTTTGTTGCAGAGGAAATGTGGAAAGTGATCAGGACAGTGCAATAACTCAAAACGAACGCTTTCATTACTTACATACCCGGCTGCTTCAATTGCCAGCCGGTTTTTTGTTTTTCTGCATCTACCATTGCTTTTACATCGGCCAGCAATTTTTTGGCATCATACACGATGCCGTCTTTAATGGTAAAGCTTACACCGCCTGTCCGTACAACTTTGTTGTCCTTAGTAAGTTCTATAGCGCCGGTACCATAAAGTACCTGTAGATTTTGCAACGGGTTGGCATTGACAACGACCATATCGGCTAATTTGCCCACTTCCACGCTGCCGATCTCTTTCTCCACACCCAGCGCCTGCGCTCCATACAGCGTAGCGGAACGGATCACTTCAAGCGGGTGAAAGCCGGCTTCACGCAATAATTCCAGTTCGCGTATATAGCCAAAACCATAGGTCTGGTAAATAAACCCGTTATCTGAGCCGGTAGTTACACGCCCGCCGCGGTTTTTGTATTCGTTCACAAAACTCATCCACAAACGGTAATTGTTTTTCCATTCCACCTCCTGTTCTGTTCCCCAGCTGTGCCAGTAGGAACCGTGCGACTGGCGACTGGGCTCATAGAAGGCCCATAAGGAGGGTAGTGTATACAGTTCATGCCATTCTGCCCGGCGGGCCCTTTGAAGGTCGCGGTTGGCATCATAGATATTGAAAGTGGGGTCAAGGGTAAAATCGAGCGACAATAACTCATTCATCACCTTGTTCCAGTGTTCAGAATAAGGTGCCGCTGCCTGCTTCCATAACTTACCCGCCTCCTCAAACCGGTCCTGCTCATTGGTATAATTGTAATTGAGCGGGTACTGCTGTATCGTTTTATCTGTGAATAAGGCTTCCGGCAAACCATACCAGTGTTCCATACTGGTCATGCCGGCACGTGCAGAATTCAGCACATTCCACCTGGCTACATCTAACTGGGCATGGTGACAACAGGAACGCAATCCTAGTTTTTTATTTTCACGGATAGCAGCATCCATCACTTCAGGAGAAGCGCCAAAGAACTTAATACCATCGGCTCCCTTCCTGGCATTTTCCTGAACCCATGCCCTGGCCTGTTCGGCAGTGGTAATAGCATTTTTGCTGCCCTGCCCGAAAGCAGTATAAGCATAAATGCGCGGAGCAGTGATCTGGTTGGCGGCGCTTTTTCTTTTTTCATCCAATGTCCATTCGAGCCCGTTACCAGACAACGGTTCACGTATGGTGGTAATGCCATGCGCCATCCATAATTTAAACACGTATGTTGCCGGCGTGCCTTGTGCAGTGCCGCCTATATGTCCATGCATATCAATAAGCCCGGGTAATACATACATGCCTTCGCAGTTGAGTTCTTTGCCGCCTTGTTTGAGGGCTGGCCGTTTGGCCGGATCAATGGGTGCACCCGGGCTACCCACTGTCTGTATCTGTGTGATGCGATTTTGCTCTACTACAATATCAACTGGCCCAAAAGCAGGGGCTCCGGTTCCATTGATCAACGTAACACTACGAATGATCAGTTGCGTATAAGGGCCATCGCCTTCTTTTTGCTCCGGCGCTTTCTGAATTTGCGCGTTGGCAGAAATAAAAACAATAAAAAGAGAGAAGGACAGCAGCGATATTTTTTTTCTCATATACGTTGGATTGATAAATGAATGTACAAAATAATCATAGCAAAAAAATAAAGCCCCATCTTTATTGGAGATGAGGCTTTACAATTAATAAGATTTCCTTTTCGGATAGAGGGAACTAAACAACCTTCACCAAGTAATAATTCTTTTTCCCTTTCTGAACCAATAAATATTTATCCTGCAGCAGGTCTAAGCTTTTTATCTCCGTTTTATCAGTTCCTACTTTTGATTTATTAATGCTGAGTCCACCTGCCTGCCACATTTTGCGTGCCTCACCTTTGCTGGGGAATATTTGCGTATCGGCAAGAAAACTCACAAGGTCATAACCATCGGCTAATTGCACCTTGTTTATTTCAACAGTGGGAACTCCTTCCATCACCTGCAGCAATTGATCTTCATTTAGGCTTTGTAATACTTCGGTGGTTGCATTGCCAAACAGGATCTCAGATGCATTTACTGCAAAGTCATAATCCTGCCTGCTGTGCACTAACAGCGTTAATTCTTCGGCCAGTGTTTTTTGCAATATGCGTTGGTGCGGAGCAGCTTCATGCTCAGCTATCAGCAGTTCAATTTTTTCTTTAGGCAGCAGCGTGAATATTTTGATCCATTGTTTAGCGTCATCATCACTGGCATTCAGCCAGAACTGGTAGAACTGGTAAGGTGAGGTTTTTTGGGGATCGAGCCACACATTGCCTTTTTCTGTCTTGCCAAATTTACCGCCATCGGCTTTCCTGATAAGGGGGCAGGTAAATGCAAAAGCTTCACCACCGGCTTTCCGGCGGATCAGTTCAGTGCCGGTAGTAATATTACCCCACTGGTCGCTGCCGCCCATTTGCAGTTTACAATGCTTGTTTTGGTACAGCCAGTAAAAATCATACCCCTGGATCAGCTGGTAAGTGAATTCAGTAAAACTCATGCCTGTATCGCCTTCCAGTCTTTTCTTCACACTGTCTTTGGCCATCATGTAGTTCACCGTAATATGCTTGCCTGCATCGCGGATAAAGTTCAGGAAACTGAAATCCTTAAACCAGTCGTAGTTGTTGACCATTACAGCCGCATTGGGCTTGCCATTGTCAAAGTTGAGAAATTTCTCTAATTGCCTGCGAACACCTTCCTGGTTATGTTTCAATGCCTCTTCGCTCAATAAATTCCTTTCCTCGCTCTTACCGCTTGGATCACCGATCATACCTGTGGCGCCGCCAACCAATGCATAAGGTTTGTGACCTGCTTTTTGTAAATGAACCAGCAATAGTATGGGAACAAGGCTGCCAATATGTAAACTGTCAGACGTGGGATCAAAACCAATATAACCGGAAACCATTTCTTTTTGCAAAAGCTCTTCCGTACCAGGCATGATATCCTGTATCATCCCTCTCCACTTTAATTCCTCTATCAGGTTCATCTGTGTTGCTGTTTGGCGCAAAAGTAAGGAATCGTGAGACGATTCACTATTTTCGCAGCATGAATCATACTATGCGTAAAGTAGGAGAGGGCACCAGGGCGCTGAATTTCTTTATTGATACGATGATTGTGTTCGTATTGGCTTTCGCAACCTTTAAAGTATGGAACTGGTATGTATTGTATTGGGGGTATACACCGCATAATTTCGGCTGGTTTTTTTTCGGGATATTATTCATCTATTATACTTTTTTTGAAGGATTGTTTGCCCGTACACCCGGCAAATGGTTCACCTATTCCAAAGTAATAACCCGGCAGGGCAAACGACCAGGCTTTGTAAAAATATTGCTCCGCAGCCTGGTCCGCCTCACCATCATCGACATGTTTTTCATTCCCTTTCTCGAAAAACCATTGCACGATTACCTCAGCAAAACGGAAGTAATAGAAATCTGACGCCTCATGATTCTGTACCTTTGTTCCCAATCTATTCATTAGCACGCATATTATATCATGGCCAAAATAGGAATTAATATAGCAACCGGCAGCCTGCAGAAGCCGGAAATGATCGTAGGAATTGACCTGGGAACTACCAACAGCCTTGTGGCTATCATTCATCCGGAGAGTAAACAGCCCATTGCTTTAAAAGAACACAATAGCAACAGCCTGGTGCCGAGTATCGTGCATTTTGACGGATCGGGTAACCCGGTGGTAGGGGAGGCTGCAAAGACCTTCCTTGAAACAGATCCGCAGAACACCATTTTCAGCGCTAAAAGGCTGATGGGTAAAAGCTATAAAGATGTAAAGGAGAACGCCGGTTTCTTTACCTACAAAGTAATTGATGATGATGCAGACAGTTTAGTAAAGGTACAGGTGGGTGACCGGTTTTATTCGCCGATAGAATTGTCGTCATTCGTGTTAAAAGAATTGAAACAGCGCGCTGAACATATCCTTAAAACACCGGTTACGAAAGCAGTGATTACCGTGCCCGCCTATTTTAATGATGCACAGCGGCAGGCTACAAGGGATGCAGGCAGGCTGGCGGGATTAGACGTGCTGCGCATTGTAAATGAACCTACTGCTGCCAGCCTGGCTTACGGACTGGGCTTACATAAAGAAGAAGAAAAAATAATTGCCGTATATGACCTTGGCGGCGGCACTTTTGATATATCCATCCTGCGTATCAGCAATGGTATATTTGAAGTATTGAGTACCCATGGGGATACCTATTTAGGGGGAGATGATTTTGACAGGGTACTGGTAAAACATTGGATGCAGCAAGCCGGAATAACTGAAGAAGACCTGCAGCACAATAAAGTATTGTCGCAGGCATTGAGGTTGCGTGCCGAAGAAGCGAAAAAGCAACTCAGTTCCAAAGATACGTACAGTGAAACATGGAACGGTGACCAGCTGGAGATTACAAAAACACAGTTCAATGCATTGATACAACCGCTGATTGAGAAAACCATTCAATGCTGCAATAGTGCTTTAAAAGATGCGCAACTAACCCGTGAGGCTATCGATTCCATCGTCATGGTAGGAGGCAGCACCCGTGTGCCGGCTGTTAAAGAAACGGTAAGCGCATTTTTTGGAAAGCCTGTCAACGATTCGGTGAACCCTGATGAAGTGGTGGCCCTGGGAGCAGCCATACAGGCCGATATCCTGGCTGGCAACAACAAGGATTTCCTTCTGCTCGATATTACGCCTTTGAGCCTGGGCATAGAAACAATGGGGGGACTGATGGATGTGCTGATCCCGAGAAATTCAAAGATCCCTGCGAAAGTGGGACGCCAGTACACGACACAAAAAGACGGGCAAAATGGTATGCGTATCTCCGTGTTCCAGGGCGAACGCGACCTGGTGAAGGATAACCGCCGGCTGGCGGAATTCAATTTAACAGGCATCCCCGGAATGCCGGCCGGATTGCCCAAAGTGGAAGTGAGTTTTCTCATCAATGCCGACGGTATACTGGTGGTGAAAGCCAAAGAATTGAGGAGCGGGGTAGAGCAAAGTATAGAAGTAAAGCCGCAATACGGACTGACAGATGCCGAAGTAGAAAAAATGCTGCTTGACAGTATCACCCATGCCAAAGATGATATGCAGCAAAGGGCTTTGGTAGAAGCCAGGACAGAAGGGGAGCAGCTGCTGGACGTGACCGAAAAATTCATTGGTAAAAATCCAACCCTGCTCTCGAAAGATGAAATGGCAGCCACTGCCGCAGCCATGCAGATCCTGCAACTGGCCCTGACAATGGAGGACAAAAACCTGATCCAAAAGAAAATTGAAGCGCTCAACGAAGTAACACGCCCGTTTGCGGAGCGGGCGATGGATCAGGCGGTGGGCGGTGCTTTGAAAGGGAAAACGATTTAATGGCTGCATCTTAAATTCAGCCATCAGCCATTCTCTCTCACCTGCATCCAACGCTGCACGTATTTTCCAAGTATATCAAACTCAATATTGACAATACTCCCTTCCAGTACTTTCCTGATGCTGGTATGTTCAAAGGTATAAGGGATAATAGCTACCGTGAAGCTGTCTTTGGTTACGTTAAAACAGGTAAGGCTGGTTCCATTGATAGCGATGGAGCCTTTTTCAATGACTAAGTGCGCAAATTCAGAGGGGAAGTGAAAACGGTACTCCCAGCTTCCATCCAATGTTTTTCTTTCAGTACAGATTGCTGTAGTGTCTACGTGACCCTGTACAATATGCCCATCCAAACGGCCATTCATCGTCATACAGCGTTCAATATTGACCTCGGTACCCGGTTCCCAGGCAGAGAGGTTGGTTTTACGCAGGGTTTCTTCAATGGCAGTGACCCGGTGCGCTCCATCCTGCAATGCGTCAACTGTGAGGCATACGCCATTATGACTCACGCTTTGGTCAATCCTGAACTCACCGGAAAGGGAACTGCTAATCCAGAAACTGGTATTAGACCCTTCGGGTGCTACCGATACAATTTTCCCGAGCGATTCGATGATTCCTGTAAACATAAGTGCAAGATAATGGGTGGATTTAAGATTTTTCGATTTAGGATTTTTCGATTTATCCAACATCCTAAATCCAGCATCTGCCACAAATCATTTTGCATTTTTCAAATCAACCCTTATCTTTGCAGTCCTAAAAAACGCCCGAGGAGGTATAATAGTTATGCTTATCATTGATTCAAAAGATTGCGAAAACATCGACAAAGCGCTCAAAAAGTACAAGAAGAAATTTGAGAAAAGCAAGGTTTTATTGCAGTTGAGAGCGCGCCAGGCATTTACCAAGCCGTCAGTAAGACGTCGCGGTGAAGTGTTGAAGGCAGTCTACAAACAGCAGATCGCAAGCGGCAAAATAGAAGGATAATACCCTTTTATCAACCTACTATATTTCAGTAGCCTTGGTTTATTAACTTTAGGCTACTTTTTTTATGCGTATACCCCAGTACCCACCACAGTTGCAGTCCTTCCTGGACTACCTCAAATATGAGAAGCGTTATTCCCAGCATACACTTATTGGCTACCAGACCGACCTGGAACAGTTTTTTGCTTATTTGGCCAGCCAGTTTGAAGCGCCGGCCATTGACGCCATCACCGCTATGTTCATCCGTAGCTGGCTGGCTGAAATAAAAGAGGGGGGAATCAGCTCCAAATCCATCAACCGCAAGATATCTTCACTTAAGTCTTTTTTTAAATATCAGCTGAAGACGGGGGGGCTGGAACAATCACCTATGGCCACGATTACAGCCCCAAAAGCGGGCAAACGGCTGCCAGTCTTTGTAGCAGAGCAGGATGTACATACGCTTTTTGAATATGTGGAATTTACGGATGACTGGAAGGGGAGAACTGAGCGGCTCGTGTTATTGCTGTTTTATAGTACCGGTATGCGTTTGAGTGAGCTGATCAACCTGAAAACAACACAATTGGATGTTGCCCAGGCACAGGTAAAAGTAGTTGGAAAGGGGAATAAAGAAAGGATCATTCCTGTTTCAAAAGAACTGGCTGCCGGGTTGCAGCAATACATAACAGAAAAGCCGGTAATACTGCCAGGGATACCTCATATTTTCACCACGGTAAAAGGCAAGCCCCTGCAGGCAAGAACAGTGTATGCTTTTGTAAAACGTTACCTTTCAATGGTAACCACGATTCAAAAAAAGAGCCCGCATATCCTCCGCCACAGCTTCGCCACTCATTTGATGAACAATGGCGCAGACCTTAATGCTGTAAAGGAATTGCTGGGGCACAGCAGCCTGGCCGCCACGCAGGTTTATACCCATAATACCATTGAAAAACTGAAAGAGGTATTCAAAAAAGCCCACCCTAAAGCTTGAAACCATCGATTCTTAAATCTTTCTAAAAATCTGCCCGGTTTTTTTCTTTTTTGTGATCTTTTAGTGTATATTGTTAGTCGAATCAACAAGCTCTTTCAAATATATTTTTTCACCGATAAAACGTGAGTTGCTATGAACGTTAACATTCAAACTGTGCACTTCGATGCAGATGAAAAACTGGTAGATTATGTGTCACGTAAGCTTGCCAAGCTAAACACATTCCATGACAGGATATTAAAAGTGGATGTGTTTCTGAAACTCGACAATGTGGTGCATACGATCAAGGACAAGATTGCAGAGATCAGGATTCATGTGCCGAAGCACGATTTTTTTGTAAAAGCATCCTCCAAGTCATTCGAAGAGTCGTTCGATTGTGCAATGGAATCAATTGTTACACAGATAAAACGAAAGAAGCAAAAATTAGCAGCGTAAAAAACGAACATCCTAAAAAGTCAAGGCCTCTGCGTAAACGGAGGCCTTTTTATTTCACATAGTGTATGAATAAGATTTGTTATGGCGTGGCCCTCCTTGGTTTGTGTGCCTGTTCAGCCGGACAGCAGCAAGCCCTTGCCCATATTACAGAGCGGCGGTTAAAGAGTAACGGGAAACTACAGGTTTCCTATGCGTACCATGCCGGGAAAAAATTAGTTTCCGACAGTACCGAACTGCCGGTAACGACGATCGTGCCGCATGATTCGGTGACTGTGGTCTTTTCGTCGAAAGAGCCTGGAAAAAGCAGTTTACTGCTACCCTGAAAACAGGTTTTGGCGCGATGGCTGCAAAACCTGTTGAAAACAGATGGAAAAAAATCATTTCAAAATTTTGCCAAATAAAGTTTTCCATTACCTTTGCCATCCCAAAAAAAACGAACAGTTCTTTGTTTTGCCGAAGTAGCTCAGTTGGTAGAGCAACTGATTTGTAATCAGTAGGTCGCGGGTTCGAGTCCCATCTTCGGCTCAGTAAGTATGATGTGTGCAGTACCAGCTAATTCCGGGCTTCAGACTAAATACGGGCAGATGGCCGAGTGGTTAAAGGCGACAGACTGTAAATCTGTTCTCTCACGAGTACGTAGGTTCGAACCCTACTCTGCCCACTTTATCCCGAAGAGACCGGGAAGTTCTTTGACTTACTGACCAGTGGTTTTAAATGACTGATCAGTAAAATTAAATGCGGAAGTAGCTCAATTGGTAGAGCGATAGCCTTCCAAGCTATAGGTTGCGGGTTCGACCCTCGTCTTCCGCTCTCTATTGATTGGTTTGTAGTCTATGGTTTGTTGCTGACAGTTAGTTATTGCCACGAACCATAGACCACAAACTGTCAAAAGCCGTTGTAGCTCAGTGGTAGAGCACTTCCTTGGTAGGGAAGAGGTCGTGAGTTCGATTCTCACTAACGGCTCGGTAAAGGGTCATGTGAAAAGGAAATATTCCGGTAAAACGGGAACAATAAAATATACAGGTCTTAAATGGCCACAATTTTTTAAACACAACTTAAAAATCGATAAACATGTCTAAAGAGACCTTTAAGAGGGAAAAACCTCACGTAAACGTTGGTACAATTGGTCACGTTGACCATGGTAAAACCACTCTCACTGCTGCCATTACCAACATCTTATCGAAGAAAGGCAT
>JBHAFM010000062.1:0-4966 GCA_041856175.1 Sediminibacterium sp. | reverse complement strand
TCCTCCATTTATTATATTAAGGAACATCATTAAAAAGTAGCAGTAAACCCACAACTTAATACCTTACTTAAATAAGAACTGCATATGAAAAGTTTTTTTAAAAAAACCTGCTTATTGCCCTGCTTTTTTCTTTTGGTAAGCGCCTGCCATCAAAAGAAAGAATCCGTGTTGAATGACGCAACTGTTTTACACCAGAACCAGGACCAGCTGACCCAGATCATTATTTATGACGTGTTCACCCCTCCGGTGAGCAGTCGTATTTATTTATATTCCTCCCTTGCCTCTTTTGAAGCCATCCGTTTTTCCAAACCGGGTGTGCCCTCGATTACAGCAAAGCTGAAGGGGTTCAGGCCTATGCCGGAACCGGAGAAGGATAAAAAATACAATTATGCACTGGCTGCTACCAAAGCTTTTTTTACTGTTGTTCACAAAGTGGTTTTTTCACTTGATTCGCTGAAAAAATACGAAGACGCTACATTCAATAGGTTCAAAGCATCTACTGATGAGGAAACCTATAACCGTTCCCTTGCATTTGGAGAGGCGGTGGCTAAAACAGTTTTGGCCAACGCAGCAACAGATGGCTATGTAAAATCACGGGGCAAGCCCAAATTCCTGGGCAGCAATGATCCCGGCAAATGGCGCCCTACGCCGCCTGATTACATGGATGGTGTGGAATGGTGCTGGAATACCATGAAGCCGATGGTCATGGATACCTGTTCCCAATTCTCCCCACCACTGCCACCTGTATACAGTACGGATAGCAACAGTAAATTCTTTAAGGAAGTAAAAGAAGTCTATGCTATTGCGAAAGGGTTGACGGAAGAACAAAAAACGATAGCCCGTTACTGGGACGATAACCCCTTTGTGGTAGAACATTCCGGGCACATGATGTTCGCCAATAAAAAGATCACACCGGGTGGTCACTGGATGGGTATTGCATCCATTGCGGCACAACAAACAAAAGCAGATGCAGTTAAGACAGCACAAACCTATGCGCTTACTGCTGTTGCATTGTATGACGCGTTTATTTCCTGCTGGGACGAGAAATACCGCAGCAATGTAGTCAGGCCGGTAACAGTGATCAATGAATATATCGATAAAAGCTGGTCATCTTTCCTGCAAACACCGCCATTCCCTGAATACACCAGCGGGCACAGTACCATTACAGCATCAGCGGCAACAGTGATGACAGCATTGTATGGCGATCATTTTGCTTTCCAGGACACGAGCGACCTGCGGTATATAGGCATGCAGCGGCATTTCAATTCTTTTTATGAAGCAGCAGCAGAGGCTTCTATCAGCAGGGTATATGGAGGCATACACTACCGCAATAGTGTGGACAGGGGCGCTGAAGCCGGAAAAAAAGTAGGAGCATTGATTGTAGACAGAGTATTAAAATAACCCGTCGCTTAATTCATGACAGCGTAAAACAATCGTGATCGTTACAAAACAATACATGTTCTGTTATGCGCATATAGGTGAAGTCAGGAATCACATCCATAGCACCCTCCTGGCGCAATGCTGCAGCTGCAAAGGCATTGCCGATACCGATGGCGTGCATGCCGGCAGCTACAGCTGCCTGTATTCCGCCGGTGGCATCTTCAAAAACAAGGCATTGAGCGGGGGTAATACCCAACAGTTCACTCATCTTCAGGTAAGGCTCCGGGTCGGGTTTGCCCTTGCTGACGTCATTTGCAGTTATGAAGGATGTAAAGTAATGCTGTAACTGGTGCTTGTCAAGCATCTTCAGCATACGGCCTTTATGGGAACTGGTTACAACACCTGTCGTAATGCCCAGATCATGGAGGCCGTGAATAAAGTCAATCACACCCGGTATAGCGCCGGGTTTCATCTCACTGTCAAACACGTTAGCCGATTCCCTGATTGCTTCTTTCGTTGCCGCAGATGAATGTGGAAACAAATCGCGGATGGTTTCAGTGCCCTTTCTGCCGTGAATGTGCCGGCGGATAAGCTCATCTGTTAAGGTAACTCCTTCCTGCACAGCCCAGTGATGCCAGAATTTTTCAATGGCAGGATTCGAATCAATAATGACTCCGTCGAGATCGAAGATAATGGCTTTAAGCATGTCAGGCATATAAACTGTTTAGTTGTTATTTTAATTCACCATCCGCCCTGTAATCCTTCCTGCAGCGCTTTCTGGTACTTGTTAAGGTTAAACGAGTAGAGGTAAGGCGCTTTATGTGCCCCGCCTTTCCTGGTTTCTTTTAACCGGCGCAGGATACCGTAACTGTTCATGCGGCGCTGAAAATTCCTCCGGTCCAATTGCTTATCAAGAATGGTCTCATACAGTTTTTGTAATTCCGGCATGGTGAATTTCTGCGGCAGTAAATTATATCCGATGGGCTGGTGGTGTATTTGTAGCTGCAATGCCTCAAGCGCTTTGTCTAATATCTGCTTATGATCCATAAAAAGCTCCTCAATGTCATGCAGGTGCTGCCATTCGCAGGCTATCGAAGTATTGTCAGGCGTAGGTATGACATGTGAAAATTCCACTAAGGCATAAAAGCCTACCGTTATGAACCGTTGTAATAACCAGTTGTCCTTCGTTACCTTATATCCGGCAGCCTTTAACCGTTTCGTATGATACTTTTTATCAGAACGCCCCGGGTCGCCAAATACATGAAATTGCTGGAGAAAAATATCGTTGATGCCGGTCCGCTCTTTCAATACCCTGGAAGCAGCATCATCCAGCGATTCATCTTTGTATACAAACCCGCCCGGCAGCGCCCATTGGTCCATATGATCCATTTTCAGGAGCAGCACTTTGAGCTGGTTCTCATGAAAACCGAAGATGACACAGTCCATGGACAACCCAGGGTGAAACAGGTCACCCCCTTTCTCAATAAACTCCATAGTGTCTTTTAATGGCTTCATCACAGGTCGAAAATAAGTGAAAATAAACAGCCCGGCAATTTTGGATTTGAACAGAAAATAAGTATCATTGTGTCATAACGACGCAATGATATGAAACAGCTTGCCAAACACCCCAACATCAGGCTGGGGCTTGCAGTAGGTGTACTGCTCGCCTCCATCGCCTGGAACACCACTACACCAGTTAATAAAGAAAAACAACAAACTTACCGCGACCTGAACAAGAACGGGAAGATGGATGTGTACGAAGACCGGACGCAACCCATCGAAGCCCGTATCAAAGACCTGCTGTCCCAGATGACGCTGGAAGAGAAGGCAGGTATGATGTTCATTAACGGATCCCGCATCAATGAGGATGGTTCATTGGATGAAAAACCCGGCAAGGGCATGTTTGCTTTTGCACCTACCGCGCCGGGTCTGATGAAGGATAAAAAAATGAACCATTTCAACGTCTGGCAGGTGCCTGGTATCGAGGCCATGGCTACCTGGTACAATAATGTCCAGAAACTGGCTGAGAGCAGCAGGTTGGGTATACCGGTGACCATTGCTTCTGATCCGCGCCATGCATTCAGCAGTAATATTTTTGCCATGTCCGCAAATGGTTTTTCACTTTGGTGCGAACCATTGGGCTTTGCAGCCATCGGCGATGCAGCTTTTACCAGAACATTTGCAGATGTGGTACGGCAGGAATATATCGCCACGGGCATCCGTGAAGCATTGCATCCGATGGCTGATCTTGCTACCGAGCCGCGCTGGCCCCGAATCAGCGGTACTTTTGGCGAAGACGCAGCGCTCTCCGCAAAAATGACCAGGGCTTATGTTGAAGGACTACAGGGCAAAAAGCTGAATAGCAACAGTGTGGCTGCCATGACCAAACATTTTTCAGGTGGCGGCCCGCAGAAAGAGGGCCTCGACCCACATTTTGAATTTCAGAAAGGACAGATATATCCCGGTAAAAATTTCAATTATCACCTGATACCTTTTGAAGCTGCATTCGAAGCGAATACTGCTGCTATCATGCCTTATTATGGTGTGCCGACAGACCAGACGAATGAAAATGTAGGCTTCTCTTACAACAAAGCGATTATCACAGGCCTCTTGCGTAATAAATACCATTATGATGGTGTGGTCTGTACCGATTGGGGCCTGATCAGTGACGCAAAAATGGACGCTTTTGTATGGCCCGCACGCGCCTGGGGCGTAGAACAATTATCAAAAGAAGAACGGGTATTGAAGATCATCAACGCGGGCGTTGATCAATTTGGTGGCGAAAACCTTCCTGAGATTATTGTACAATTAGTGAAAGATGGCAGGCTGACTGAAAGCAGGATCGATGAATCGGTGAGAAGATTGCTGCGTCAAAAATTTCAGCTTGGACTCTTTGATAATCCCTACATTGATGCAGGGAAAGCGACGTCAATCGTTGGCAATGCTGCTTTCCGTAAACTGGGCGAAGAGTCGCAGCGGCGGTCTGTGACATTGCTGAAGAACGAAGCAAAAATATTGCCCTTGGCTGCAGGAAAATTAAAGATCTATGTGCAGCATATTGACCCTAAAGTAGCAGCACAATATGGTACTGTGGTGGACAAACCTGAACAGGCCGACCTGGCCATCATCAGGCTGAATACACCCTGGGTGCCTGTAGAAACACCCAATTTTATGGCGAAGATGTTCCATCATGGCGACCTCGATTTTAAAGGCACACAGAAGGATAGTATCCTTCAATTACTGCGTACCGTACCTACCATTGTGGATATTTACCTCGACAGGCCTGCTGTCATACCAGAGATCAGCGCTGGAGCCAAAGGATTGCTGGCCGATTTTGGCGCAAGTGATGCGGCCGTATTGGATGTGATCTTCGGCAAATACAAACCCGGGGGTAAACTGCCTTTTGAATTGCCTTCATCCATGGAAGCTGTACGCAACCAGAAAGAAGACCTGCCTTATGATTCAAAAGATCCATTGTATCAATTCGGCTTTGGCCTGGGTTATTAACCACATTATTTTATTTATATTACAATACCATAAACAACCTATATGAACAACAGAAGATCCTTTCTCAAACATACATCAG
>JBHAFM010000061.1:0-27457 GCA_041856175.1 Sediminibacterium sp. | reverse complement strand
TGTATCAGGTAATCGCCGCGATTGGGTTCAGTAATAAAGAAGCCCATCTGTGTACCGGTACGCCTTGAATATGCTGCTACTTCCGGAACCTTCACCAATATCTTTTCTACTTCGCGTAACATGTGATCTGTTTCATCTAAGGATGTTCCTGGCGGCGAACTATAATCCAGCACAATGCTGCCCTCATCCATTTCAGGCAAAAATCCCGTTTCCAGTTTCGGGAAGATATAATACACTGATGCTGCCAGCAGGAGGACAATGACAATACTCAGGTAAGGGCGTCTGATAAAAAAACCTACCCATCGCTGGTTCCTGACGGAATGCGGTTTTATTTTTCTTTCTTTTGGACTCACTACAAACGCATTCCGGGTCAGTAACAGATAAATAACCGGAAGCACCAGCCAGGTTACCAGGAAAGAACAGGCCAATGTAATGATCATGGTGTTTGTCATTACTTTAAAATAGGCGCCTGCTACCCCACTCATCAAAACAAAAGGAAGAAATATAACAATGGTACTGAGTGAAGAGCCCACCATGGCCGGCAATAGGTACCGGATGGCTTTTTGTACCAGCGGCGCTGAGGGTTCTTCCGGATGTTCTTCATGCGTTCTGTGTATCTGTTCTACTACCACAATGGCATCATCGATGATCAGACCAATGGCTGCGGCTATCGCACCAAGTGTCATTATATTCAACGTTTGCCCCGTTGCATATAAAACGATCAGTGTAAGCAGCAGTGTAACTGGAATGGTGATCAATATAACCGTGCTGGCCTTGAGTGAACGCAGAAACACGATCGCTACCAATATGGCCAATGCCAGTCCCACCCACAAACTATCTGTTACGCTTTTGATGGAATCCTTTACAAAATCGGCCTGCTCATAAAAAGGCTGTATGTATACGTCCTTCGGAATGATCTTTTTCAGGTCTTTCAGTTTCACATCCATTTTATCGGACAGGTCAACCAGGTTAGCATTGGGTTGCTTGATCACTGCCAGCAAAATACCTTCGTGACCATTGGCGTTGATCTTCACATATTCTTTTGCCTCCTGTATCTGTATCGCTGCAACATCCTTTAATAAAACAATACGCTTGCCATTGTTACTGATCACCAAGTTGGACAAGTCTTCCTTAGAGCTCACCGAAGCATCTGTAACTGTTAAGTACAAAAGACGGTAGTCGGACAGGTAACCATTGGATTTGATAAAATTGGTCTGGTTGAGCGCGGTGCTAATGATATCGGGTGTGATCCCAAGGGTGCTCATTTTCTGTATGTTCAATACCAGCCAGTATTCTTTTGTCTTGCCGCCGATCACCCTGATCTCAGACACTCCCTCCACTTGTGACAGGAATGGCTTGATGGTGTACATGGCCAGCAGTTTCATTTCAATAGGTGACCTTGTTTTACTTTCAAGTGAATAGCCGATGATCGGCAGGATGGATGGGTTCATCCGCTCAACCGTGATCTGAACATCGGGGGGTAGTGTATGGCGGATTTCATTGATCTTCGATTCAATGCGCTGTTGGCTGATATCGATATTCGCTTTCCAGTCCATATAGGCAGATAGCTCACAACTACCGCGGCTGGTGATGCTGCGTATGCTTTTCAAATCAGGCACTTGCTTCACGGCATTCTCTAATTGCCGCGTTACAGTAATCATCATTTTCTTCACGGGCTGCTGCCCTGCATCGGCGATGATCTTGATCTTTGGGAATGTGATCTCAGGGAAAAGCGCAGTCTGCATTTTACTATATGCAAACATTCCGCCCAGCAGGATAATAACAATGATCACACTAACCGGGTTCTTATAAGTAATAAAGAAACTGCGCATGCGTTCGGGTTATTTAATGATGGAAACTTTAACGGTATCCGGCAAACCATAATTTCCGGTCAGCAATATTTTATCGGCCGATGATAGCTTTGGGGTGATAATCTCTACGCGGTCTGCTGTTTCCATTCCTTTTTGTACCGGTATTTTTACGGCGGTAACACTATCGATCATCTTCATGATCCAGAACTTACGCTGCACTTCATCTGTCAGCACTGCTGACTTTGGCAGGGAGGTAATATTATCTTTTGCTTTTTTAACAAGACTCACTTTGGCAATCAGGTTTTCCGGGATGGCTTTGGCCGTATTTACTTTTATCACATAACTCTGTGTTTGTGATACGGCATCCACCGTTGGCATTGCATTTGCGATGTACCCGTCCAGGATTGTACCATCCGGTAATTTTAATTGAAGGTTTTTATTATTGGCTAAATATGGTTTTAATTCATAAGGCAGGTCTAATAAGAAAATAAAGCTCTTGGTATCGGTGATCACAGCCAGTTGTTCGTTATCCTGTACATAATCCCCGGCCTGGTAATTAAGTTGCGTAATGTATCCGCTGCCAGGCGCTTTGATGTGAATATTCCCGCTAAAATGCAGGGTGCTGTCCAATATGCTGATGGTGTTTCCCAGGCTTTGTGATTCCTTTGTTTTCAACACAAACAATTCCTGCCCTTTTTGTACAAAACTGCCAAGATGTGCATTTACAGCCTGCAGGTACCCGTTTGCATTTGCTTTTACATAGGTCTTCAACAGAAAAGAGGATACGGCATTTACCTCCACTGCTTCCGTCATGGTGCCTGTAGTGGCATTGGTAACTGTAACCGGCGTTCCTTCTGCAGCAGCCGGAGCTTCAGCCTGTGTTTCTTTTTTGTCCGGCTGCGTTTTACAACCGGTCAGTACAGCCACAGTTAAAAGTAAAAGCAAAGGGGTGATACGCTGATACATGTTTTTAATTTTTTCTGTTCCAGTAATTGATCTGGTTAATGAGCTGAAGTTTGTAGACCATATTTTGTGTGCTGCTGTTCTTAGCTGAGAGATAATTACCAATGGCTAAAATATAGTCCGGCATCCGTACATCTCCGGCCTCTAATAATTTCCTGTTGGCTTCGATCAATGCGCTCGTGTATTTGATCTGCGTGACTGTCTGGTTTATCAATTCCTGCGCCGACTGCAGTTGTTGCAGCAATTGAATAATCTGCTGGTCATATTGCGTTTTATAATAACTTTCATACTGCTGCCTTGTTTGCTCTGCAATGGCAATTTTGTTGTGCTGCATTTTCTTTTGCCGGCCATCATAAATAGGCACTGTAAGGTTGACACCGAAACTGGTTCCGAAATTTTTATACGGATTTAATGCAAAAGTGCTGGAATGGCCTGCATCTGCATACAGGATTACTTTAGGCTTATACGCAAAATCTACCTGCGCATCACTATTCTTCAATTTCAGGCTATCTACCTGGAACTGCTGATAAAAAACGGTGTTCTCGATCTCTGGCGGTAGTATCATTGTCAACGCAGGCGCCGGCAGTGCTGTAAAAGCAGTGTCTTTCAGGCCACTTAGGTAATTCAGTGTTGCAAATTCATTCCGGTACTGAACCTGCAACTGGTGAAGCTGCAGTTGCTGTTGCTGCATGGTAACCAGGAAACTGAGGTAATCTGTTTGCCGGTATATATTTCTTTCGGTCAGCCTTTTTAAAATTGCTTCTTCATTACCCAGCAGTTCCAGTACCTCTTTGCTAAAATTGTATTGGAGGTAAGTGCCATAAGCGGTAATGTATTGGCTGGTAATGGACTTTTTGAGTTCCTGTTCAGTTACTTTGCCCGCTACTTCCAGGGATTGTTTGATCAATTGAATGGCATCATACTGGTTTTGGAGGTTCTCTTTTCCTACTAATCGCTTATTGACAGTGATCAACTGGCTAAAACTGCCGCCATTGGTGATGGCATGATCATACCCCCAGTCTTTGATGGAAGGTGCGTACAGATTATTGCTCACTCCATTCACCTGCGGTCTATAGCCGGCATTAATACGGAGGCTGTCAATCAGGGCAGAACGCGACTGGTTTCTGAAATCATTGAGCAAAGGACTTTTGCTGATGCCCGCTGCAATATAGTATTCCAGGTTCTTTGATTGTGCAAAAAGACCTGCGCTGTTGATCAGCGAGATACTAATTAAAAAATACTTGATCGATCGGTTAAACATTTCCCTAAGTTATTTAAATCCCTGGTGCAAAAATTCAATAGTAGCCTGGTTGCTGCAAATATGCCGGCTAATTCTGTCAAAAATCTGAAGGAAGAAAAAAACTATTTGAATACAATAGTGAACACATGCAGGCATTCACTGTAATGGTCATTGGTATGATAGCGGTAACTGATCCGGTATTGGTAACTGATCTTGTAATGTGCCAGGTCACATACCTGTTTTACAATGGATAAACCCAATCCATTGCCCTCCGGTTCCGTTGCCGGATGACGGAAAAATCGATTGAACAGTTTTGCTTCATCCAGTGCAGGAAGCGAAGAGGTATTGACAATCGAAAGCTGCTCATTTGTTAATGTAATAGCAATAGTGCCGCCTGGTATATTATGCCGGATACTATTACTCAGCAGGTTGCTGATCACAATATCGGCAAGGTGCTGATGGAAAAGGGTAGTAACAGGAACTGTATGCAATGTTATTTTAAGGTCTTGTGCCGTAATGAGTTCCTGCCATTCATTTATTTTTTGCTCCAGCAGTACGTTCCATTGCACCTGTTCGTTCAGTTCAAAGCGTCCGTTCTCTATTTTGGCCAGTAATAACAGAGACTGGTTAAGGCGCGACAGCCGTTTAACTGATTGTTCAATGGTAGCGATAGAAGTAGTGTGATGCTGCAGTACCTGCTCATCCTGCATCAATGTATCTGTATGTGTTGCGATCACAGCCAAAGGTGTTTGCATTTCATGAGCGGCATTGCCCGTGAAGTCCTTTAATACCTGGTATTCCTGCTGCACCCGCTCTGCCATGTTATTGACGCTCAGGTTAAGCAATGAAAATTCATCGATACCCGTTTGCGGCAAGCGCAACGCCTGTTGCTTCGTTAGCTGGTATTGCCTGATAACGGAAATGGTATGATAGAAAGGTTGCCACAATTTTTTAAGCACAACACGATTGATCAGGTAACCCGCCACCAGGATCAACGAAATCATAATGATGGCTATCATAATGATCAGCTTGAGCAGGTAATCTGTTGCTTCCAGTGATTTGCGAACAACCACATCGTAAAGGTCATTATTGACTGCCAGGGTAAATTGTATTTTTCTTACCCATTTCCGTTCCTTTTCTTTGGGATTCCATGTCTTTTCAGCGCTGTAAATTGCTTCCGCAACAGGAGTTGAGGTCTTTGTAACGGTAATCTGCTGGTCGTTTGTATTTACTATTTCCGGCAGCTCGTTGTGTTCATTTACGAACTGCCTGATCTCTGCCCGTTCTGTTCTCAGGGTTTCATCCAATTGCCTGATCAGCACATACCTGAGGGCAAAATAAAAAGCAAAAGTGCCGGCAATGAATATGATGACAGAAGCGGCTATATTAATGCGGTTATATTTTGTGAAGAGCTTCATGCTTCGGAAAATTTATACCCCATTCCATACACGCTGCGGATATAATCGCCGGCGCCTGCCTGCACTAATTTCTTCCGAAGATTTTTGACATGCGTATAAATAAAATCATGGTTATCCGCCATATCCATATTATCTCCCCACAAATGCTCCGCTATTGCATTTTTAGAGAGTATCCTGTTTTTATTTATGACAAAATACAACAACAGTTCATACTCTTTCCTGGTCAGCACAACCGCCTGGTCATTAATGGCAACTGTTTTACCCTGTATATCTATTTTGATCTCCCCAAAATGGAGGCTGTTATTCCCCTGCAGGTTCTTGCGCCGGATAATGGCAGCAATGCGCACACTGAGTTCGGGCAAATGAAAAGGTTTCGTCAGGTAATCGTCCGCGCCCAGTTGTATTCCCATGATCTTATCGCCCAGTTCATTCCTGGCCGAGATAATAATAACACCATCGGTATTATTGTTGGCCTTTAATTGTTCCAGTAACTGCAGCCCGTTGCCGCCCGGCAGCATAATATCCAGTACAATACAATCGTAATGATAGCATTCTATCTTTTCCAATGCATCAGGATAAGTGCTTACCGACTCGCAGAGATACTGTTGCTGCACCAGGTAATCAACCATGCTCTTATTCAAAGACGGTTCATCTTCTATGATCAGTATCTTCACGTGTTCATTATTTCGGCAAATTAACTTCCAAAAACTGTTTAAAAACTGAAGTAATGCCACTCGCTAAAGAAAGCTATCTGCATCCCTGTATGCCCTGATCAACGCCTGCTCGCCTTCCTTGCCCGGGTTGGCAGTTCCATGTTCCATGCCAAGCACTCCTTTATATCCTTTATTGTAGATGTGCTTAAAGATATTATGGTAATTCATTTCCCCGGTTCCGGGTTCTTTTCTGCCGGGATTATCGCCTATCTGGAAATAACCGATCTCATCCCATGTCCTGTTAATATTGCTGATGATATTACCCTCGTTTCGTTGCATGTGGTACATATCAAATAATATCTTACATGCAGGGCTGTTCACTGCTTTACACATCGCATAAGTCTGATCTGTATGCCTGAGAAACAGATCAGGTGTATCACTCAGTGGTTCCAGTACCATGACCAACCCATGTGGTTCCAATATTTCAGCGCCCCTCCGTAATGTTTCAATTACATGGGCAGTCTGGATCCCTTCGGGCAGACTACGGTCGTAGTTGCCAGGTACTACCGTCATCCATTTAGCGCGACAGCGTTTGGCCACCTCAACCGCATCCCGGCAAAACTGTATGAATTTATCCCTCCATTCTTTCTTTCCATTGGTCATGGAAGTCTGCAATGGCCATTTGTCAAACTGAACTACGAACACGCCCATTGTCATGCCCAGTTTCTCCAATGTATCGCCTATCTGTTTTTGTCGCTCCGGCGTACGATCCATCATGCCATTGTCTTCAATAGCCCTGAATCCGACACTATGTGCAAATTTTATCTGGTCAATAAAATCATTTCCGGCAAGGTTACGGAACATGCCGTCATGGATACCGTAATTACAGTTAAAGGGTTTGTTATCTTCTGTTGCCAGGTGGGTGTGTTTACTGCCTGCCAACAGGTCTGCTGTTGTCAGCATAGCTCCGCCAGCCAATAAACTTTGTTGCATAAATTTTCTTCGTAGCATAGCATGTAATATTTGTGCGTTAAATTTACCGGGAATAGTTTATAAATCTTTAAAAATTATACCGGTTCTTTCTCAAACCTGTATTGCGCAACAACTTCTTATGTCCACCGGTCAGTTAAAGCGGTATGCTTATTCACAGTCCAAAATGGGATCGCCATTCCAGCTTATTTTTTTTGCAGCTGATGCTGTTTTGGCCGACGAACTTGCAGCGAAATGTTTTGCATTGGTTGATACTTTCAATATGATCTTCAGCGATTATGACCCGGATAGTGAGTTAAGCCGGCTTGGCGCTGCAGCCGGAGCCGGTCCCCAAACTGTTTCGCCTGCCTTGTTGGATATATTCATCCATGCGGAACACGCCTGGCAAAAAAGTAAAGGCGCTTACGACATTACTGCGGGTCCCGTTGTTAAATGCTGGCGTCATGCCAGAAAAGAAAGGCAGGTTCCTGATGACAGGGAAATCAGGGAAAATTTACTGCTGACCGGTTTCGATAAGCTTGTGATCGACAGGCTCAATCAACAGGTAACATTACCTGTCAAAGGCATGCAAATAGATCTTGGTGGTATTGCGAAAGGATATATTGCGCATAAAGTGCTCGGCCTCTTATCACAACATGGTATTGCGCAAGCGCTGGTAGATGCAGGCGGCGATATCGTAATGAGTGATCCCCCTCCGGGTAAAGAGGGCTGGATTGTTGGCGTAAACATACCAGAGAATACAGCCATATTATTGCCAAAAAAATTGTCGCTCCGGAATATGGCAGTTGCAACATCGGGCGACGCATATCAGTACATTGTACACAATGGGAAAAAATACTCCCATATCATTGACCCCCGTACAGGTTATGGCATCACAACACAGAAAAATGTAACCATCATTGCACGCGACGGCACTATTGCTGATTGGCTGGCTACCGCATGCAGCATACTGCCAATACCGGAAAGCAGGCAGCTCGTTGAAAGCCTCAGCGCCTCGTTCCTGATCACTGAATTGCAACAGGGGCAAATTATTGGCCACACAGCCGGTAATTTTTCGAATTATTGGAAACATAGCTAACAGTTGTTCGTGAAATAATTGATTAACTTGACGGCTTCCAAAAGATTGCTTTTATTAATAACAATGCGATGAGCTTCACTAAAGAAACTGCTAAACAAACAAAATTTATCGTCCTGGGCGTACTGTCATGCACACAGGCTTCTGCACAAACCAATACCGCTGCATTCAATGCCTATGAGCAGGCACTTCCCGGCTCATCGCTCAAATTTAAAATGGTACCTGTACCCAAAGGTGAATTTGTGCTTGGGAGCCCTTCGAATGAATCAAAGAGAAATGCAGACGAAGGCCCGCAACATCCCGTTGCCATCTCTCCTTTCTGGATAGGCATGTATGAAGTAACGCGTGATGAATTTGATGTGTTCCTGAAGGATGAGACCACCAGCCAGAACAATGACATGGATGCTGTTACCAGGCCCAGTCCGCAATACATCGATTTCAGCTTAGGCATGGGCAAAGAGGGTGGTTTCCCTGCCAACAGCATGTCGCAATACTGTGCGCTCATGTATTGCAAGTGGCTCTACCAAAAAACGGGCATTTTCTATCGCCTGCCTTCCGAAGCTGAATGGGAATATGCCTGCCGTGCAGGCAGTAAAACCGCTTACTATTTTGGCAATGATACCAGCAAGCTGAAAGACTATGCCTGGTATAAAGACAATAGTGAAGATAAGTTTCAGAAAGTGGGACAGAAAAAGCCCAATGCCTGGGGTCTCTATGATATGCTCGGTAATGTCATGGAATGGACGCTGGATCATTATGAGGGAGATTTTTACCGGCATCTTAATGATAAGAGCCAGGATCCCAAAGAGCAACCCAATCCTGCCAGGTATCCGAAAGTATTAAGAGGCGGCGGTTTTACCGACGAAACAGCTGCACTGCGCAGTGCAGCAAGGTTCAAGTCTGATCCTTCCTGGAACCGGCGCGATCCGCAAATTCCTAAGAGCAGGTGGTGGTTAACAGAAGCGGCGGCCGTAGGTTTCCGCATCATCAGGCCTTTACAGCAACCCACAACTGAACAGGCAGAACAATTTTTTAAAACATATCTCGGTCAATAAAATTCACCTTCAAAAACAATATACATGAACAACGATGCTTCCAACAATTCCCGCAGGAAATTTGTAAAACAAACTGCTACACTGGCAGGGGCCTGGATGGCTTCTCCATTATTATCTAATGCCAATTTTTTCTCTGGCGCCGACAATACCATCAAAGTAGTATTGATCGGCTGCGGCGGACGCGGTACCGGCGCTGCCATGCAGGCCTTGCTGAGTAAACAGAATGTAAAGCTGGTAGCTATGGCCGATGCTTTCCGTGACAACTTAGACAAGTGTTATACAAGCCTTACAGCTCCGGCTGAATCTGCAGAAGGGCAGGCTGCCAAGAGCAAGATTGATGTTCCGGAAGAAAGAAAATTCACCGGCTTTGATGCCTACCTGAAAGCAATTCCATTGGCAGATGTTGTCATACTCGCAACGCCACCCGGCTTCCGTCCTATTCATTTTGAGGAAGCCATCAGGCAGAACAAACATGTATTCATGGAAAAACCGGTGGCTACCGATCCTGCCGGTGTGCAAAAAGTATTGGCCACTGCAGCTATTGCCAAAGAAAAGAAACTGAACGTAGTAGTGGGTCTGCAAAGACATTACCAGAACTCCTACCGTGAACTCTTCAAAAGAAAAGATCAGATTGGCGATATCCTTTCAGCACAGGCATGGTGGAATAATGATGGTGTATGGGTTCGTCCGCGTAAACCTGAACAGACAGAAATGGAATACCAGATGCGTAACTGGTATTATTTTGTATGGCTTTGCGGCGACCATATTACAGAACAGCATATTCACAACCTTGACGTGATCAACTGGTTCAAAGGAGGTTATCCGGTAAAAGCCCAGGGCATGGGTGGCAGGCAGGTACGCAAAGGAAAAGACAATGGTGAAATATTCGATCACCATTTTGTAGAATTTCAATATGCCGATGGTTCTATTCTCAACAGCCAATGCCGCCATATTCCCGGCACCATGAGTAAGGTAGATGAACTGCTGGTAGGAACCAAGGGCAGGATACATTGCGGTGCAGGCAGGATCACTGACGCACATGGCAATGCGGTGTACCAGTTCGACAGGAAGACAGAAAACAATCCTTACCAGACAGAACATGATGAACTGTTTGCTGCGATTGCAAAAGGCGAATACAAATTTGCAGATGCGGAAAACGGGGCTAAAAGCAGTATGACTTCCATACTGGGAAGAATGGCAACTTACAGCGGACAGGTCATTGAATGGGATAAGGCACTCAGTTCAGGACTCGACCTGCATCCTAAAGTATACGATTTTGCAGCCACACCGCCAGTAATGCCTGGTGCTGATGGCTTTTATCCGGTTGCCATTCCGGGCGTAACCAAATATGCTTAACCTTATCAATTTTACATGAAACAGTTATTTTTTTTACTCATAAGCTGTATGGCATCTATGACCATGCAGGCGCAAACCACTGCTATTTTTAACGGTAAGGACATCAGCAACTGGACCATTCACGGAACAGAAAAATGGTATGTTGACCAGGGAGAACTGGTTTGTGAAAGCGGTCCTGATAAACAGTATGGCTACCTCTCCACCAACAAAGCCTATAAAAATTTCACGCTCACTTTGGAGTTCAAACAGGAAGCGAATGGCAACAGCGGGGTGTTTTTCCGTTCTTCCATTGAAGGCGTGAAGATCAGCGGCTGGCAGGCAGAAGTGGCGCCACCCAATCATTTCACCGGCGGCATCTATGAATCTTACGGCCGTGGCTGGCTCATCAAACCCAAACCGGAAGATGAACAATGGCTGAAAATGGGCGAATGGAATACCATGAAAGTCACTGCTAATGGCGATGAAGTAACCACCTGGCTCAATGGACACCAGATGATTTATATCAAAGATGAGAAGATCGGTAAAGGAGAAGGGTTTATTGCGCTGCAGATACATGATGGCGGCGGAATAAAGATAAGATGGCGAAACCTGAAAGTGCAGGAACTATAGTTAAAAGACCGGGACGCATCAATGCCTGGTCTTTTTTTAAACGGGTTGCCGGAATTATCAATATCCCATACCTTTAGTCATCAGATGATATGATGACTAATGCAGGACCAACTAAAAAAATACTGTCTCAGTGATGAAGTGGCGCTGAAACTGCAACAGCAGATTGCTGCAGGTAAGTACAAGGCAGGCGACAAGCTGCCTACAGAACCCGAACTGATGCAACAGTTTGGTGTAGGCCGTTCCAGCATCCGTGAAGCCATTAGGATATTGGCCAACTCAAGACTGGTACGTGTACAGCAGGGATTGGGCACTTTTGTTGAATTACAGCATGGCACCTGTGTACCCTGGTACCAGCGTGTGCAACATGCAAAAGGCCCCGAGCTCAATGAAGTACGACAATTGCTTGAACTGAAAATAGCAGAGAAAGCAGCACTTAACAGGACTCAGAAGGATATTGCACAGATGAAGAAATACCTTAATAAACGTTATGAGGCGGCATTGAACAAACAAACAGCGGCATGCATTGAAGCTGATATCCAGTTTCACATTTGTATAGCTGAGGCAGCTAAGAATGATATCCTGGCAGACCTGTATAAAACCATTGCTGCGCAGATCAAAAAATCGTTCCAGGAGGTATATAGCAATACCAACGCGTTTATTGCCAAGCATGAAGCCCATGCGGAGCTCCTGCAAAGCATTATTGATAAAGATCCAAAGAAAGCCTGGCAATGTGTTGCCAGTATAACGGGTCAAAAGACATAGCCCATTTGCCGGCGAATACCGGTTGGAATTCAAATAAAGATGCCGATCTGCTGCCATAGAAACAGATAGCTCAATTGTTTTGTATGATTAATTTATGGAACCAACGCTTTAAACAGGCGACACTCCCTGTCATTGCCGCCTGTCTTTGTTCTGCACCAGCTACACAAGCCCAGCAAGCACCTTTGCTGCTTTCTGATGCCATTAAAACGGGACTTGTCAATTACCAAACCATCAAAGCAAAGCAGCACTATTTAGATGCTTCGACAGCCTTGGTGCAAAATGTAAAGAATGAGTACCTGCCCAATATCATTGCAGGACTACAGCATAATTACGGAACCGTCAATGGCCAGTTTGGTCCCCTTGCACCTGCCGGCCTCACCGGCGTTTCATCTGCCGGCCCCGCTGCAGATAAGCAAAACTGGGCGGCCGCTTTCGGTTCATTGTATGTGATCAATACCAACTGGGAAGCGTTTACGTTCGGCAGAAAACAATCCAGGATCGATGCCGCTAACGCCCAGGTAAAGAAAGACTCTGCCGACCTGGTACAGGAACAATTTATACAAAGTATCAAAATAACCTCTGCTTATCTTAACCTCCTTGTTGCACAACGGCTGATACAGAATGCGCAATCCAATCTTGACAGGGCTACTGCCGTTAAAAATGCTGTGCTGGCAAGAACCTTATCAGGCCTCAATCCCGGTGTCGATTCTTCCATAGCCAACGCAGAAGCGTCAAGGGCCACACTTGTTTTAATAGATGCCATGGGTAATGAACAACAGTTGCGTAACCTGCTGGCCCAATTGCTGAATATCACACCCACCGGTTTTATCTTAGACAGTTCTTTCTTAAAAAATATTCCTTCCACATACAACACCGGTTTCGATGCTGCTCAAAACCCGCAGCTGCAGTTTTATGCCAGCCGTATCCATCAAAGCAACCTGTTTGAAAATGTGATCAAAAAAACAGTTCTGCCGGGTGTGAATCTGTTCGGTATTGTTCAGACAAGGGGGTCGGGATTTGAGTATAATTATTCGCCTGCATTCCCGGACAGGTATTCAAAAAATTATTTCGACGGTGTTAACCCCTCCCGCACCAACTATATAGCAGGCTTCTCAGTAGCCTGGAATATTATGAGCCTTGCCAAAATAAAGCAGCAGGCAACGGCCCAGCATTTTATTACAAAAGCTTATGAAAATGAATATGATCTCGTCAATACCCAATTGAAAGACCAGTTGATACTTGCAGACCAGCGTATAGAAAACGCATTGCAGGTATACAAAGAAGTGCCCCGGCAATACAAGGCTGCGGCGGATGCCTACCTGCAAAAAACAGTATTGTATAAAAATGGACTGACCAATATTATCGATCTGCAGCAGGCATTGTATGCAGTGAATAAAGCAGAGACAGATATCAGCGTGGCATACATTAACGTATGGCAGGCGTTATTACTGAAAACAGCCGCATCAGGTGACCTCGATTTGTTTTTGAAACAGGTGAAATAGCATTTTATTATGAACATGATCCGTTTTGCATTACGTAAACCCATCAGCATCATGGTACTGGTGGCTGGTTTGTTTTTCTTTGGCATCAAAGCAATCAACAGTATCAAGATCGATATCTTTCCCAAACTCGATCTGCCCGTTATCTATATCGCGCATCCTTTTGGCGGTTATACACCCAGCCAGATGGAAGCTTTATTCGGTAAACAGTATGTAAACATCCTGCTGTTTGTGAATGGTATTAAAACCATAGAGACAAAAAACATACAGGGCCTCACGCTGATGAAGGTCACGTTTTATCCCGGCACCAATATGGCCCAGGCGTCTTCAGAAATGAGCGCATATACCAATCGTGTACAAGCCATATTCCCACCCGGCTCGCAACCACCCTTCATCATCCGTTTTGACGCTTCCACTTTGCCGGTAGGCCAGCTTGTCTTACGCAGCAATGTCCGTGGCAACAATGAATTGATGGACCTCGCCAATACTTATGTGCGTTCCTCTTTTACCAGCATTCCCGGCCTGATCGCTTCCCCGCCGTTCGGTGGTAATGTAAGAACAATAGTGATCAAAGCAGATCCCTCTCTTTTGCGGTCTCATAACATGACAACCGATCAGTTGGTTGAAGCATTAAAGGTCAATAACCAGACCGCCCCTTCCGGAAATGTAAGAATAGGCGATACCAATTTTTTAACCCCTACCAATACACTGCTTAAAACTGTCAAAGATTTTGAAAATATCCCTTTGTTTAAAGGAAGTGTGCAAAATCTTTACCTGCGTGATGTAGCAACCGTGGAAGACGGCGCCGACATTACAGTAGGCTATGCATTGGTAAATGGTAAACGATCTGTTTATTTAAGCATTGCCAAAAGCGGTGATGCCTCTACCTGGGAAGTTGTGCAAAGACTAAAAGCAGCACTTCCCAAACTGCAGTCGCAACTGCCTGAGGACGTAAAGCTGTCCTACGAATTTGACCAGTCGACCTATGTGATCAATGCTGTAAAAAGCCTGTTGAGTGAAGGTGCCATCGGCGCCCTGCTCACCGGCCTGATGGTATTGTTATTCCTTGGTGATGCCAGAGGTGCATTGATCGTTATTTTAACCATCCCCACTTCCATCATATCCGGTGTATTGTTCCTGAACCTGTTTGGTCAGACCATTAATATCATGACGCTAAGCGGTCTTGCTTTAGCTATTGGTATATTAGTGGATGAGAGTACCGTAACCATTGAAAATATTCACCAGCACTTAGACATGCACAAGCCCAAAGCCCTTGCTATTTGGGATGCCTGTAAAGAGATTGCCTTTCCTAAATTATTGATCCTGTTCTGTATCCTCGCCGTATTTGCACCTGCATTCACCATGAGTGGTATCCCCGGATCCCTGTTCCTTCCCCTCGCGTTGGCCATTGGCTTTTCCATGGTCGTATCTTATTTACTGGCGCAAACATTTGTACCAGTCATGGCCAACTGGATCATGAAGGGACATAAGGTGAAAAAAGACCCAACAACCGACCCTGCACTTTCTGAAGATGAGATCGAATTCAGGTCATCTGCCCTTTCAAAAGATTCAGAGAAAGACACCTGGGATCAGAAAAAGATATTGGTGGAGCGGGAGAATGGCAGGCCGAGCCGCTTTGAAAAATTCCGCAAACGTTTTATCCGTTTCAGTGACCGCCTGATGCCCTTCAGAAAAGTTATTACGGTAAGTTATGTGGTGATCATTTCTGCATTAGCCTGGTGGTTGCTGTCGTCCATTGGCCGGGATGTATTACCCAAAGTAAACAGTGGCCAGTTCCAGGTGCGTCTTCGCGCACCGGAGGGAACCAGGGCAGAACGTACAGAGGAAAAAACAATTAAGGTGATCAACCTCGTAAGAGATATTATTGGTCCAGAAAATGTAGCCATTTCCTCTTCCTATATAGGATCGCATCCGGCGCAGTTCTCCATCAGCCCCATTTACCTGTTCATGCAGGGCCCGCATGAAGCTGTACTGCAAGTAAGCCTCAAAGAAGATTACAAAGTCAACCTGGATGAGTTGAAAGACAAGATACGTGCAAGAATGAAACAGGAAGTGCCCGACATGCAACCGTCGTTTGAACCAATTGAGCTAACAGAAAAAATATTAAGTCAGGGTTCTCCCACACCAGTGGAAGTGAGAATATCAGGCAGGAATAAAAAACTCAACGAGGAGTATGCCGGCAAACTGATCACCAAACTCAAAGATATCCCTTACCTGCGCGATGTACAACTTGGCCAGTCTATCAAGTACCCCACAGTGGATGTGACTGTTGACCGTATAAGGGCTGCGCAGTTAGGCATTGACATGAATGATGTTTCCCGTTCGCTGATCACATCTACCTCTTCTTCGAGGTTAACAGACAAAAATATCTGGGTGGATGAAAAAGCAGGTTATAGTTACAGCGTACAGGTGCAGGTGCCAGAAAGTAAAATAGCCAGCACCAGCGATATCAAAGAAATTGCACTACAGAAAAATGCAGGCCGCCCGGTACTTGGCGATGTAGCCACCATCAGCACAGGCACGACCTATGGTGAAAACGATAATCTCGGCGCCATACCTACCTTATCGGTAACTGCCAACATCAATAAAAATGACCTTGGCACTGCATCCAGGGATACCAAGAAGGCGATCGCCTCCCTTGGCGAACTGCCACGCGGTTTAACTGTAGAGCCGATCGGGTTAAGCACAACCCTGACAGAAACACTGGACAACCTGCAATCTGGTCTGATCGTAGCTATCGTGGTTATTTTCCTGATGCTGGCCGCTAATTTCCAGTCGTTCAAAGTATCACTGGTGATATTGACAACCGTACCAGCAGTACTGCTGGGTTCATTAACCCTGTTAATGCTGACAGGGTCAACGCTCAACCTCCAATCATACATGGGCATTATTATGTCCGTCGGCGTTTCAATTTCCAACTCAGTGCTATTGATCACCAATGCAGAGCAATTGCGTAAACACAATGGCAACGCTTTTCTGTCGGCCAAAGAAGCCACTGCATTAAGGTTGCGCCCTATCTTAATGACAACATTGGCCATGGTGGCAGGCATGATACCGATGGCAAGCGGATTGGGCGAAGCGGGTGACCAGTCATCGCCGCTGGGCCGGGCCGTCATAGGCGGACTGATCGCATCCACATTTGCCGCACTGTTCATCCTGCCATTGGTATTTGCCTGGGCACAGGGAAAAGCAGGAACGAAATCGGTTTCATTAGATCCGGAGGATAAAGAAAGTGAACACTATATACCATCATTATACGATAACAATACACAACATGCATACAGCAATTAAAAGCATAACACAGCTCCTTTGTCCCGCAATAGCATTAACACTATTGCATGGCTGCAAACCGGGTGAGGTAAAAACGGAAGAAAAGAAACCGGTTGCGCCAATAGTTACCGAAGCAGTCATTGTTAAGCAGCAAAAACTGACTTCTTCTTTACAGATACCCGGGGAGCTACTTGCATTCCAACAGGTGGACATCTATGCTAAAATGAGCAGCTTTGTAAAGAAGGTTCATGCAGATGTGGGCACACAGGTAAGCCAGGGCCAGCTACTGGCAACAATGGAAGCACCGGAAATAAGTTCACAGTTAGCAGGTTCGGAATCAAGGCTCAAGTCCTTCGAAGCCCTATATATTGCCAGCAAAGCAAACTACGACCGGTTACTTGAAACAAGTAAAACACCTGGCACCATTTCTCCCAATGACCTTGACCTTGCACTGGCCAAACAAAAATCGGACTATGCACAACTGCAATCCGCCAAAGCAGCATACCGTGAAATAACAGACAATAAGAATTACCTGGAAATAAGAGCGCCATTCAGCGGTATTATCACATCGCGCAATGCAAACCCAGGTGCTTATGCGGGGCCTTCCGGCAAGGGTTCAGAGCTTCCTTTGTTCACATTGCAGGAACAAAAGAAATTACGCCTGGTGATTGCTGTCCCGGAAGCATACAGCAGTTATATAGGTAGCACCAGTGAAGTGAAGTTTACTGCCAAAGCATTCCCTAACCAGGTTTTTACGGCAAAAATAAGCCGCTTATCCGGCGCACTGGATACGCGCTTGCGTTCACAGCGCATAGAAATGGATGTGCTTAATACTGATAAAAAATTATTGCCGGGCATGATCGCTGAAGTAACCATACCGCTTAACAGTAAAGACAGTAGCTTAGTGGTTCCTAAAACTGCTATACTGAACGCTTCTACCGGAACCTTTGTGATCAGGGTAACCGGCAATAGGGCGGAATGGATAGCGGTACAGAAGGGTAATGAAGTAAAGGAGAATGCAGAATTATTCGGTAAACTTAACGCAGGAGACACCCTGGTTAAAATAGCCAATGAAGAAGTGCGCAATCACTCCGTTGTCCATGTTAGCCTATCAAATTGATTCAACAGGAGCTAAATGGGTTTTACTCATACATGTACCGTTCAAAGTGTCTACTACCGCCAGTAATTTTATGATGGGGGTTACCACAGCCGCAGGGGCCGTAGTGTATTTGCAAAGAGGATATATACAACCCGGACTGGCGCTATATGATCATCGCCCTGGTGGTACTTGCGATTATTTTCTTTGGCATGCTTAGCGGGTTAGGCGGATAAACAGCTGTTTAAATCAGATCCTGTGACTTTAACACCTCATTAATAAACACTTGGCAACGTTTTTGGTCTTCATATATTCATCTATCATTTTAAAAAAGATGAGTTATGCAACCACTAGTAAACAGTATTCAGAAATTATTGAAACGGAAACTAAACATCTATCCTTCTGCATTGTCGATTAAAACAGACTTAAAAAAAGACCTGGATCTTGTTGACTGGGAAATGGCCTATCTTTTAAATGCAGTAGAACAGACATGGCATATCCGTATTTCGGAAAATGATGCCAGCAATATTGCAAGCATGGGGCAACTGATAGCAGTTGTAAGAAGGGAGGCCTTACCGCCTGCTCGCAATCAATAGATTAAGATCTGTGTATTTAAGGTCGAACTTCTGGCTGATGTAAAAATCAGTCAGGGCTCCTTTGAACATATAAATGCCTTCGCGCAGGTTAAAATTGTGCCATACCATTTCTTCCAGTCCGCCTTCATCACTCACTTCCAGTATCAACGGCATCAGCACATTACTGATGGCCTGGCTGGCAGTACGGGCAAAACCACTGGGAATATTTGGCACACAATAATGGATGACATCATGTTTGATGAAAGTAGGGTTCTCGTGACTGGTTAATTCGCTCGTTTCAAAACAACCGCCCCTGTCGATTGCCACATCTATGATAATACTGCCCTTGCGCATGGCGGCCACCATATTCTCTGTTACCACCACCGGTGCCCGCCCATACTCATTACTCAGGGCCCCTACTGCCACCTCGCAGGTTTTTAATTGCTTTGACAGGATACGGGGCTCCAGCACGCTGGTCCACACACGCTGCCCTAAATTATTCTGTAATTGTTTTAAGCGGTACACATCATTATCAAATACTTTTACAGAAGCACCCAATGCCAGCGCATTACGTGTAGCAAACTCTCCCACAATACCGGCACCTACTATCACAACTTTTGTTGGCGGAATACCGCTGATACCACCCAGCAATACACCCTTCCCTTTATTGAAACTACTGAGGTATTGTCCCGCGATCAGCATAACAGCACTACCCGCTATTTCGCTCATGCTGCGGACAATAGGATAGGTACCACTGCCATCTTTGAAATTCTCAAAGCTCAACGCAGTGATGCGCTTTTCCATCATCTTCTCTATGTATGATTTCTGTAGCGCCGATAAATGAATAGGTGAGATCACTGTCTGGTTCATTTGCAGCAACGGCATATCTTCCGCTACAGGCGGTGCACTTTTAACCAGTATGGGGCATTTAAAGATATCCGACCTGTCATACACAATGCGCGCACCCAGCTCAGCATAATCCTTATCTGTATAATGACTTCCCTCTCCGGCCTTGTGTTCCACCGCCACCTGGTTACCATTGGCCACCAGCACACCCACTGCATCGGGTGTCAATGCAATACGGTTCTCCTGGAAAGCAATCTCTTTAGGGATACCAATATTCAGTTTGGTACCCTGGGGCTTTACATCCAGCACTTCTTCCAGTGTTTCATACGTAAATGAGGGGCTTATAGAGGGTTTAGACGTTGCCATAAGGGGAATGTAGGATGTATGATTGGGTGATGTCTGATGTGGGATTTAGAGAACGGGATTAAAGTTAACTTTTTTACTGCACAGTTTCGCCTGTTTCCTTAACAGTATATAAACGACGCGTGGTTTTGTCAAGAGACTCTATATATATGTGCAGAGTATCATCCGGTAATAGTCCCGCTGCCTTTTCGGGCCATTCCACCAGGCACAGCGATTTACTGTAAAGCTGGTCCTCCATTCCTGCCTGCACCGCTTCCTCCTCATCTTTGAGACGATACCAATCCATGTGATAGATGGTACCTGCTATGGGGCTCCGGTATTCATTAACGATGGCAAAAGTGGGACTGCCAATGGCATCTTTCACACCAAGTTCTTCACACAAAGCATGAATAAATGTGGTCTTACCCGTGCCCATAGCGGCATGAAAAGCCCATACTTTTTTTTGCTTCCCTTCTTTCCATAGCGATTGCGCCACCTGTTTGATCTGTCCAAGGCTGAAAATAGCATCCATGGTGCAAAGATAAAAGTGTAAGGCGAATAGTATAATGCAACATAGCTGTAGAAATATACTTCGTTTATCGAAAGTTGTACCAACAAGGCTTTTGGTACCTTTGTAAGGCTTTTTATACAGGCCGTTCAGGCAGTATTTAGCTATATTGACCTGCTATTAATCATAATAATTTGAGCGTTATGGAAAAAGTGAACTGGAAAGTAACCGGTATGAGTTGCACCAATTGTGCACTGACAGTAAATAAATTCCTGGAAGAAAAAGGCATGCATAATGTGAAAGTGAATTTCATGGCAGGCGATGTGAGCTTTGACCTGTCAAACGGTATGGCAAAGCAAGAGCTTGAAAGAGGAATAGAAGGTTTGGGATACTATGTTGCGAATGGAGAAATGGCAAAAGGGAAAAAACAAAAAAGATTCTTCCGAACACATTTACAGCGTTTCCTGTTCTGTATCATCTTCACCGCCCCGCTTTTACTCCATATGATACCGGGCATTCAGCTGCATATACTGATGAATCCTTATGTACAATTGGGACTAACCATTCCTGTATTCATTGTTGGAATGGATTTTTTTGGCAGAAGTGCGATTAAAAGCCTGTCCAAGGGCATACCCAATATGAATGTACTAATTGCCCTGGGTGCGGTAGCCGCTTTTGGTTATAGCCTTTATGGTACATTGGCAGGAGAAGCGGAACAGTATATGTTCTATGAAACGGCTGCAGCTATTATTACACTCGTATTTCTTGGCAATTGGATGGAAGACAAATCTGTTGAAACCACCCAGGCCGCATTAAAAAAACTAGCCGTGACCCAAAAGGTAATGGCCAATATGATTGCTTATGACGACCAGCACCAGGAACATATTTTTCCTGTAGAAAGCACGAGCCTGAAAGTGGGCGATCTTGTACTCATCAAAACCGGTGAACATGTACCTATGGATGCCAAAATATTATGGGGTGATGCCAGTGTGAACGAGTCCATCATTACAGGAGAAAGTATCCCTGTTGAAAAGAAAATGAACGACAAGCTTATCGGCGGCAGTGTGCTGGAGAATGGAACCGTCAAGGCTTATATCACTGCCGTTGGAGAGGACACGGTACTGTCGAATATTTTAAAACTAGTGAAGGAAGCACAGACAGAAAAGCCTCCCATACAACAGTTGGCCGATAAGATCAGCGCCATTTTTGTGCCTGTAGTTGTAAGCATTGCGCTGCTCGCCCTGCTCCTTAACTATTTTGGAGCCCATCAAAGTTTCAGTACCAGTCTGTTGAGAAGTATTGCCGTACTTGTTATTGCCTGCCCCTGTGCCATGGGCCTCGCAACCCCTGCTGCCATTGCCGTTGGTCTCGGCAGGGCTGCACGCAACGGCGTACTGTTCAAAAATGCCAAAAGCCTTGAAATATTTAAAAGCATTAAACAAGTGGTGTTCGACAAAACAGGAACATTAACTACCGGGCAGTTTCAGATCATGTCTCACAGCTCAAGCCACGCGTCTCATGATTTCCAACGCATCGTTTTCTCTCTCGAAAAATATTCCAATCATCCTATTGGCAAAGCCATTGCAAAAGCATGGAAAACAAAGGATGATATTCGCTGGGCTAATATTGAAGAAATTAAAGGGCTGGGCATCAGGGCTACTGATAAATCCGGCAATCAATACATTGCCGGTTCTTACAAGGTGGCTACATCACTTACTCCTGATAGTACTCACAATGTATACATTATCTGTAATAATGAATTAGCAGGCTGGATAGATATGACAGATGAGGTCAGACCGGAAGCCAGAGCTGTGGTCTCCGCATTAAAAGCAAAAGGCATCACCACCATCCTACTCAGTGGCGATAATAAAACAAAATGTGAGCAGGTAGCCAGGCAAGTGGGTATTGAAGTAGTGATAGCAGAGCAAACGCCTGAACAAAAACTGGAACGGATTGCTGCATTCAATCGTGAGACACCTACCGCGATGATAGGCGACGGCATTAACGATGCCCCTGCATTGGCAAAAGCTACCGTGGGTATTTCCTTGAGCGATGCATCACATATAGCCATGCAAAGTGCACAGGTGGTATTAATGAATCACGGGTTAAGCCATTTACCGCTTGCACTAGGGCTTGGCAAACATACTTATATCACGATCAAACAAAACCTGTTTTGGGCATTCGCTTATAATATAGTAGCCATCCCAGTGGCGGCGCTCGGTTTCCTTAGTCCTGCTTTTGGAGCATTGGTCATGGGGTTCAGTGATGTAGTACTGGCCATCAATTCTGTTAGACTGAATTTCAAAAAAGTAGCCTAACAATGCCCACCCCCCTTTCTATTTTACAACAATACTGGAAACATAACAGCTTCCGCCCAATGCAGGAAGACATCGTAGCTTCTGTATTGAGGGGGGATGATACATTGGCACTTTTACCTACCGGCGGTGGCAAATCGATCTGCTTCCAGGTACCAGCATTGCTGACAGATGGGTTGTGTATTGTGATCAGCCCCCTGATAGCCCTCATGCGCGACCAGGTTGACGGGTTGTTGCAAAAAGGCATCCCTGCGGTTGCCATACATAGCGGGTTTGGCTTTTTTGAAGTAAGAAAAATATTACAGCGTGCCACACATGGTGATTTTAAATTCCTCTACCTCTCACCCGAAAGATTGGAATCAGCACTTTTCAAGGAATATTTGCCTGCGCTTGGTATTAGTTTGATCGTAGTTGATGAAGCACATTGTGTATCACAATGGGGCTATGATTTTCGCCCGCCATACCTGCGCATTGCCAATCTTCGGCAGGAATTGCCCGGCGTGCCCGTTATTGCATTAACAGCTTCCGCTACGCCATTGGTGCAGGACGATATTGTACAAAAATTAAGGCTAACCAACCCGGGATTGTTCCGCCAGTCTTTTGAAAGGCCCAATCTTTCTTACAGTAGTTTCTTAGTCGACAGCAAGATCAACAAACTGTTGGATGTGCTTTCAAAAGTAGCAGGCACCGGTATCATATATGTGAACAATCGCAGGCAAACCAAAGAACTGGCTTACCTGCTGCAACTGCAGGGTATTAAAGCTGATCATTACCATGCAGGATTGCTGCAACCGGAAAGGGAACAGAAACAACAGGCATGGATCAATGGACAAACCAGGATAATCGTATGTACCAACGCATTCGGAATGGGCATTGATAAGCCCGATGTACGTACGGTTATTCATTATACCATTCCTGATTGCCTGGAGAACTATTACCAGGAAGCAGGCCGTGCAGGAAGGGATGGTAAAAAAGCTTACGCCGTACTCCTGTACCAGCAGGAAGACATGACAGCATTAGAAGCCATGCCAGACAGGCGCTTCCCACCCATTGATCTGATCAAAAAGATTTACCAGTCGCTCGCAGATTATTTACAAATACCGGTAGGGCTTGGCGAGGGAAACTACTATGACTTTGATTTTGCAACATTCACTAAAAATTTCGAACTCGATCCTTTATTGGTGATGAACACCCTCAAAGTGCTGGAGCAGGAAGGGCATCTGAGTTTTGAAGAAAGTATATTTCTGCCGACACAGGTGGCATTTACGGCAGACAAAGACCTGTTGTATGAATTCGAGAAAGCGCATCCCGGACTGGAGCCGGTTATTAAATGCCTCCTGCGCACTTATGAAGGTATTATTGATAACCGCGTCTCTGTATTTGAAAAACAGGTAGCCAGGCTTTGCCGGTTGTCGCCCGAAGAAGTGCATCATCAATTATTACAACTGCAATCCTATGGCATCATAGAATACCTGCCCCAGAAAGAAACGCCGCAAATTCATTTTATACTCAACCGCGCCTCAGCCAAATACCTTTCTATCGACCAGGATGGTTACCTGCAGCGGAAAAAACAATACACAGAAAGGCTGCAAAAGATGCTGCAATATATACGGCGGGGAAAAGATTGTCGCAGCCGTTTTATTGCTGACTATTTTGGCGATGCTGCTGCAAAAGATTGTGGCATTTGCGACAATTGTCTTGCACAGAAAAGAAAAGATATTTCAGCGCCAGAATTCAAACAGATAGAAATCCGGATCATGGAACAATTACACGATCATATAACTGTATCAGATTTATTCCTGCACCTGGATAAAGCAGACAAAGAAAAAATATGGACAGTGCTCGAGTTCCTGCAAGGTGAGCAGCTTATCCAGGTGGATGAGCGGGGGGGCATTAAAAAAATAAACCCCTGATCAAAGATCCTCTTCCCGCTCCAGCATCAGGATAGCACTTTGCGGTACGATAAAATATTTTTCTCCTTCGTACATCACTTCAGTTGCTCCGTTCAGCAGAAAAATAGCCAGGTCTCCTTCTCTTGCCTGCAGCGGCACATACTTAACCTGCTCTTCTTCCGCTTGCCAGGGCTCATTATCCATAGGTAGAGGTATGACATACCCGGGGCCGGTCTTGATCACATACCCTTGTTGTACTCGTTCTTTCTCCTGCACACCGGGCGGCAGGTATAAGCCACTTGCAGTTTGTTCATCAGGTTTGTTGGGACGCACCAATACCCTGTCTCCTATAATGATTAGTTTTTTCAATTTGTTATCAGGTGTCAGTAACATAGTTTCTTGGTTTATACAAATCGGCCGTAAAAATAAAACAGAAATCCATGCAGAAAGTTTGCACTATACCCTTTCACAGGTGATTTCACCCGTTTATCAAGCCGGACAGGCTTTTTAACAAAAGATTGCGGGCTATAGGATATGAACTCGCGTTGGATTATCTTTATTTGACATAAATAAACGTGTTATGGACGACAAAAAGAAATATAAGATACTCCTGTGTGAAGACGATGCCAACCTCGGGATGGTATTAAAGAACTATTTGGAGCTGAATGATTACGAGGTTACACTTGAAAGGGATGGCCGGCTGGGTCTTGCCGCTTTCCAGCGTGAAAAATTTGATATCTGTCTGCTGGATGTAATGATGCCCAATATGGATGGCTTTACCCTTGCAGAAGAAATCCGGGATGTTGACCCCGATATCCCATTGTTCTTTCTGAGTGCCAAGACCATGAAAGAAGATATTATCCAGGGCTATAAACTAGGCGCTGATGATTATATTACCAAACCCTTCGACAGTGAGGTATTACTGCTGAAGATCAAAGTCATCCTGAAACGCAACGAAGAAGAAAACAAAATAAGTGATAATATTGAATTTGATCTCGGCAGGTACCATTTCAATCCCAAACTGCGTGAGTTGAAGCATGATACTACCACCCAAACCTTATCACCCAAAGAAAATGAATTACTCAAAATGCTGGCCGAACATAAAAATGACCTGCTGCCGCGTGAAAGAGCATTAAAGAAAATATGGGGTAGTGATACTTATTTCAACGGGCGCAGCATGGATGTATATATTGCCAAACTACGCAAGTATTTAAAAGAAGATGATGAGATTGAAATTGTGAACATTCACGGAAATGGATTCAGACTTGTTGCACCTTAACGGAAATAAGGTGTAAATAAAAATGCCGCAGTATTAACTGCGGCATTTTTATTTACACGAATAAGTTAGGCTGACTCCCAGTATGGGGTTTACGACCAAGATGTTCATACGCTTTGGCAGTCACCTCCCTGCCCCTTGGTGTTCGCTGCAGGAACCCTTCCTGGATGAGGAATGGCTCATACACTTCTTCGATAGTACCGGCTTCCTCACCAACAGCCGTTGCAATGGTGGTAATACCTACTGGCCCGCCTTTGAATTTATCGATAATGGCAGCGAGTATACGGTTATCCATTTCATCGAGACCATGTTCATCTACATGCAGGGCTTTCAATGCATGCTGGGTAATACCCATATCAATAGACCCGTCATTCAGTACCTGCGCAAAATCGCGCACCCTTCTCAACAATCCGTTGGCAATACGTGGCGTACCCCGGCTGCGACGCGCAATCTCGCCTGCAGCATCATTTGTAATAGAAGTGCCAAGTATATGCGCGCTTCTGTCGATGATTTTTTTTAGCGTATCTGCATGGTAATATTCCAGCCTTGATTTGATCCCAAAGCGCGACAACAACGGAGCTGTCAATAATCCGCTGCGGGTAGTGGCTCCAACCAATGTAAAGGGGTTGAGATTAATCTGGATGCTGCGGGCGTTGGGACCACTGTCGATCATAATATCGATACGAAAGTCTTCCATTGCAGCATACAGGTATTCTTCCACCACCGTACTTAACCGGTGTATCTCATCAATGAACAATACATCGTTGGGCTGCAGGTTGGTAAGCAGGCCTGCCAGGTCGCCGGGCTTTTCTATGACTGGTCCTGATGTTTCTTTAATACTTACACCCAGTTCGTTGGCCACAATACGACTCAGGGTTGTTTTGCCCAGTCCGGGGGGGGCATGAAATAAAATATGATCCAATGCCTCACCCCTGAGTTTGGCTGCCTTGATGAAGATGGTAAGATTCTCGATTAATTGAGGCTGCCCGGAGAAATCATCGATCTCCCGCGGACGAATACTGTTTTCAAATTCCTTATCGGCCGGTGTAAGGCCGGTTGGTTCACTATTCAGGTTGTTGTTTGGCATAGATATCCAAAACTACAAAATAACCCGCTGGAAGCACAACTAATTGACCATGCTACAGCTTTAGCAGCCTATAGTATTATTCAAGCGGATAAAAACACATTTGCATATACAAATAATAGTATGTACCTTCGTTCTCAAGATGAAAGCATCAGAAAGCAGGTATTGCAGGTGCCTCTATTTTACCACCAGTTCCCTGGCGAGGAAAGTGGAGAAGCTAGCTGCAGGGATCTGGAAACAGGCAGGCCTGTCGCCCAGCCACGCTTACCTGCTTATGGTAGTGCTGGAAGAACCGGGTATTCAGCCCGGAAGCCTGGCAGCAGAATTACAGCTGACGCCCAGTACCATCACTCGTTTGCTGGAAAAACTGGAAGCTAAAAAATTAGTTGTTCGAACTTCCGAAGGTAAACTCACCAATGTGTATCCTACGCCAAAAGCAAAAGAACTGCTTCCGGTACTTAAACAATCGGTCTATGATTTTCACCAGCAATATGTATCAATCCTGGGTAAAGATGAAAGTGATGTATTTATCCGAAACATGAATAAAATGGCAGACAAATTGGAAGGTTAATTTTTTTACCTTATTAATTGTACATACAACTATAGTAAACCAAACAACTCACATGTAAAATCATTCAAACAATGAAGTACGTTCTTACCGGCGGAGCCGGAAATATCTCAAAACCATTGGCATTGCAATTACGTAAAGCAGGTCATGAAGTAACCGTAATTGGCCGTACTGCCAACCACCTGAAAGAACTGGCTGCAGCAGGCATAGTTACAGCGATCGGTTCTGTCACT
>JBHAFM010000060.1:0-8443 GCA_041856175.1 Sediminibacterium sp. | reverse complement strand
CCTGAAGGATTACAGGGCGAAGAGAACATAAAGACCTTTGTTTTTGGGGTGATGGCAGCTTCTACCTGTGCAGGCGTAGGCTTGAAACCACTCTCTACTGTAGTCCTGATCTCCACTACCTTACCCCTTGCAATTTTAACCAGCTCGGAATAGGTAACCCAGTAGGGGGTAGGGATCACTACCTCATCGCCATCATCGACCAGTGCAAGAATGGCATTGGCCAGGCTTTGTTTAGCGCCTGTGGAAGTGATGATCTGTTCAGGGGTATAAGTTAATTGGTTATCACGTTTCAACTTGGTGCAAACAGCCTCTCTCAGGTCTGCAAATCCGGCAACCGGTGTGTAATGGCTCCAGTTATCGTTAATGGCTTTAATAGCAGCGTCCTTAATATGCTGCGGTGTATCAAAATCGGGCTCACCTAAGCTCAGATCAATTACATCAATGCCGCTGGCCCGTAATTCGCGGCCTAATTTGGCCATTTTGAGTGTTTCCGGTTCACTAAACCTGTCTAAAAGGGAAGAAAGTTGCATAGTTAAAACATTAAAAAAAATTATACAGTAAAAATTGAGGTCAAAGTTCGTAAAAAGAATGCAAACAGGTGTAAGTTTTGTGCGTTGTAGCACGGAGAATATCAATATTTAATAGCAAAACGACTTAGATCCGGGACGTATTTCCTTTTCCTGCCCAACTCGTAGTCATAAATCACCTGGCCCAGGTGTTGCAGAAACGGGAAGCCGATTGTCTCATAGTCATATTGGTCATCATTATAAATTCCGTCGCTATTGCAGGAGATGGTAGCGCTCAGCATGAATTCAATGTGATGGTCAAAATCAACCACATAAGTGATATCAGTTAAAAAACCGTAAGCGTCGCCTACCTTGTTAAAGATCCTTATACCGGAAGGCTTTACCTCTTTGCCGGATCCGTATAAAATGAATTTACAATACGCATCCCAATACCCAGCAGTATCATAATACGGGTATTTGCTTTCGCGCGGAAACGCACTCATCCAGTGCCATACAAAATCCTGGTCTTTTTTTGTCAGGTTGAACCGCTGTGAACGCCTGACAGATTCGGGAAAAAGCAGGCTTCGCAAAATATGGTGCAGGTCCTGCAGGTATAACCTGTTTTTCAGGGAAAACTCAAAGGGTCCGTCCACCAATTGTTCTCCGTTATAATGTGCTTTACCCAGTTTAGCCGTAAAAATAGGAAAGACAGCATGGCTATACTGTGGGGACTGATCATACAACAATACCCCGCTTGTATCGTAAAACAGAACCGGGTTGGTGTTCCTGTTCTCTTCAAGCGAACGGAAGCTATTCAGGCGATGCCTGATGATGGCATCCGGATAACCTTTTGCTATCAGTTTCTTTTGAATGTATTCCTGCCCAAGAAACTCATACAGGCGGTTAAAGGCATTGTTATCACTTACTAAGAATATCTGTTTGATGTATTGTTCAATGGTGGGCCTGCTATCAACTGCTGTTGGATCGGTATAAACCACATCATGCATACTAAAGCTGCTGTCTGTGATCATGGTGCTGTTCATATCCAGTCCCTTTATCTTTAATTCATTCAGTTTCTCCAATGCCAGCAATGCAACCGGCATCTTGACGGTACTGGCAGGATAGAAATACTGGTTGTGCTTAAGGTTAAATGTGTATTCTTTAAATGAGGGCCTGTTTCGTTTGTCGCGGTCTATCTGTGTGTAAATAACCTGTACATTAAAACTATCACGCTTATCGAGCAGCATTTTAAAATAGTCAGGAAAACGTTTTAAAAGCTTCTCAATAAAATCTCCGTCAGGTTTCGGCTGCGCATCAGCAAAAAATGACAGGAATAAAAACAAGATGGGTAAGCGTACTCTCATAATTGAATATAAATTTAATGGTTTAATCAAAACCGTGGAGTTATTGAGCCGGTTACAGGTCAACAGACAGATTGGCTAACTAAGCCATTAACCATGTAAATTTGCTCACTATACATCAATTATGCCGCACGAAGCCATTTCCGTTTTTGATATGTTTAAGATAGGGGTTGGCCCATCCAGTTCCCATACCCTTGGCCCCTGGCGTGCTGCATTGCGTTGTCTGGAAACGATCAAACAAAAGACTACAATAAACCAGGTAGCAGCCGTTACTGTACGCTTATATGGGTCGCTTGCAAAAACAGGAAAAGGCCACGGCACCGATATTGCTGTTTTATTGGGTCTTTGCGGAGAAGACCCCGTTACGATTGACGTTAACTCCATTGCATACAAGATCAATGCAATTCATACCAGCCAACAACTCCATTTGGGAGGTGAAGCATGGCTCCACTTTAATAGCACAGAAGGGGTTCAATTCCTGTTCCATGAATCATTGCCTTTTCATCCCAATGGCCTTTCGTTCTTAATTACTTTGAACAATGGAGAAAGCTGGAGTGAAACTTACTATTCCATCGGGGGAGGATTTGTAGTGAAAGAAGGAGAAGACAACACAGGTAAGTCGCCCGTTGATCTTCCTTTTCCTATTAATACGGCCGATGATCTTTTGCACTGGTGCATGAAGACTGGCATGAATATTCATGAAGTGGTGCTCGAAAATGAAAACGCCTGGCGAGCTGAAAAGGCCACCAAGCAGGGAGTATTGCATATATGGCATACGATGCGGGATTGTATTTACCGTGGTTGCCATGCACAGGGCGAATTACCCGGAGGCCTGCAGGTGCACCGCCGTGCTTTTGATCTGAATAAAAAACTAATCAAGGGGCAACCTTACACAGATCAGCAAAGCTGGATGCTTGCTATCAGGAAAGGGGGGCAGGATTTCAAATACATTCTCGACTGGGTCAGTTGTTTTGCATTGGCAGTGAATGAAGAGAATGCTTCATTTGGCCGGGTAGTTACAGCGCCAACCAATGGCGCGGCAGGTGTGATACCAGCAGTTCTCCAATATTTTATCGTTTTTTGTGAAGGAGATGATGAAGAAAAGATTGTCAAATTTTTATTGACAGCATCTGAAATCGGTTGCATTTTCAAAAAAGGGGCTACCATTTCTGCTGCAATGGGAGGATGCCAGGCAGAGATCGGGGTTTCTTCTGCTATGGCAGCGGCTGCATTAACCGAATCATTGGGCGGTACACAACGTCAGTCGTTGATGGCAGCCGAGATAGCTATGGAACACCACCTCGGATTAACCTGCGATCCGATAGGCGGACTCGTACAGATACCCTGCATCGAACGCAATACCATGGGAGCCATCAAAGCCATTACCGCATCGCAATTAGCCTTGCAAAGTTCACCTGACTATGCCAAAGTGAGCCTTGATAAAGTGATCAAAACCATGTGGGATACAGCGCTTGACATGAGCAGCAAATACAAAGAAACTGCAGACGGGGGATTGGCCATTCACATACCGATCAGCTTGCCGGAATGCTAAATAAATAAAACTTACAGGCATGGATAAACGTCATATTGTGATACTGGGAGCAGGATTTGCAGGGCTACAACTGGCCCGGCGGATCAAGAACAGTAATTATGAAATCACTATTATCGATCAATATAATTTTCACCAGTTCCAACCACTGTTTTACCAGGTAGCCACCGCAAGGCTGGAACCAAGCTCTATCTCTTTCCCGCTGCGTCGCGTATTTCAGCAAAAGAAAAATGTGCACGTGCGATTTGCCAAAGTAACGGCAATAGATACCATTACAAATAAAGTAATAACGAACGTTGCAGATTTTGATTATGATTACCTGGTGATCGCAACGGGTTGCAGCACCAATTATTTTGGCAATAAAAATATTGAACAGCACGCTTTTCCTATGAAGTCCACTTCAGAAGCCATTGCTTTGCGTAACCGGATATTGCTGAATTTTGAACAAGCCCTTTCAGCCGCCCCCGAAGAGATGGATGCTATCATGAATATTGTAGTGGTAGGGGGTGGGCCGACCGGTGTTGAATTATCCGGGTCAATGGCGGAAATGAAAAAATACATACTTCCCGGTGATTACCCCGACATGGATTTTTCACGTCTCAATATATACTTACTTGAGGGCGGTCCTGCTACATTAGGACCCATGAGCAAGGCTTCCCAGCAAAAATCATTGCAATACCTCGAGTCAATGGGCGTGAATGTATGGCTGAATGCGCATGTGATTGATTACGATGGGAAGACAGTGTCGCTTGCCGATGGCAGAACCATTACTACCCATAACCTTATCTGGGCAGCTGGTATTACCGGGAATGTACCACCGGGGATCAGCGCCGATAAACTGGCACGAGGTAACAGAATTAAAGTGGATGAATATCACAGGGTAGCGGGATTGGGAAATGTATATGCTATTGGTGATATTGCCTATATGGAGACCAATGCTTTTCCTAAAGGCCATGCACAATTAGCTAATGTGGCTATTGCGCAGGCAAAAAATACGGCGGCTAATTTCCAGTATCTTTTGCAAAACAAACCGCTGAAACAGTTCTATTATAAAAATCCCGGCACTATGGCTACAGTGGGGAAACGTAAAGCCGTGGTTGACCTTCCTTTCATGAGTTTTCAGGGGCGAATAGCATGGTTTGTATGGATGTTCCTGCACCTGATGCTGATACTGAGTGTAAAAAACAGGCTCATCATTTTCATCAACTGGGCCATCAGTTATTTCACCAATGACACCACATTACGGCTGATCCTGTTGCCAACAAGGCAACAAATCGAGCTCGCAGCAGAATACAATCACACAAAAAGCGATAGTCAAGTTAATTCAATTGCGGATCCGGTTCCACCAGCTCATCTATCGTAACTGATGAATAATCCCTGATCTCATTATACAGGGTGCCACGCTCTATGGGCTGTCTTTTTACCTGTTTGATCAGTGTAACCAGTTCGGCCGTACTCATTGTTGGTGTTTGTTCTTCACTTCCGGCCATGGAATATATTTTTGTAGAATCGTCAATTGTTCCATCTATATCATTCACGCCAAAAGAAAGTGTCAATTGGGCATTCTGCCTGCCCAGCATGGGCCAGTAGGCTTTGATATGCGGGAAATTATCCATGTACAAGCGTGCTACAGCATACATTTTCATGTCTTCAACAACAGTTGATTCCGGCACATGGCTCATGTCGTTCTGCTTGTTCCTGAACTTCAGCGGTATAAACGTGTTGAATCCCCCGGTCTGGTCCTGCAGCTGACGCAAACGTTCCATATGATCTATGCGGTGTTCATATTTTTCAATATGCCCATAAAGCATAGTAGCATTACTTTGCATACCTAAATCATGCGCTGCTTTATGTATGTGCAACCATCCTTCGGCATCCACTTTATCATCACAGATCTGTTTACGGATATCAGGATGGAATATTTCAGCGCCACCGCCGGGTAGTGATTCCAGTCCCGCTTCATGCACCATCTTCATGCCTTCTTCCACCGTTACTTTTGCCTTCCTGAACATATAATCCAATTCAACAGGGGTGAAGCCTTTGATGTGCAGACCAGGCCGGTGTGCCTTGATCGTTTTCAATAGTTCAATAAAGAAAGCCAGGTTCATTTTAGGATGAACACCACCCACGATATGCACTTCTGTTACTGGTTTGCCGTCGTAACTTTTTACGATATGCATCATCTGCTCAATACTCAGTTCCCATCCTTCTTCACGATGTGCATACAGGCGCGAATAAGAACAAAAAGCACAGGAGAATACACAAACATTGGTAGGCTCAATATGGAAATTGCGATTGAAATAGGTTTTATTGCCATGCTTCTGCTCACGGACCCAATTGGCCAACGCACCCAGGAAGGGGAGAGAGCCTTTTTCAAAAAGAGTGACACCATCTTCAAAACTGATCCGTTCCCTGCGAAGGATCTTTTCACCAATCTTTTTGAGTGCATTATCATTATGGAGGGAAGCAACCAAAGCAAAGGGATCAGACACAGTAGAAATCATCATCACTAATTTTTAAGCATACAAAGTTACGTGGATTTTGCTAATGACGTACCGTTGCCATTGCTTTTGGATTATGCCTGTACCTGAATATGAGGGGGAAGAAAATTCCCAACACAAGTGCGTAGGCGGCAAATGTAAACCAGATGCTTTGCCAGTTCTTGGCACCATTGATGGTGAAATGATCTACAACCCATCCGCTGAGTGTGCCGCCCAAAAAAGCGCCGACGCCATTGGTCATCAACATAAACAAACCCTGTGCGCTGGCCCTGATCCTGATATCGGCTTCTTTTTCTACAAACAATGAACCTGAAATATTAAAAAAGTCAAATGCCATACCATAAACGATCATGGAAAGGATTAAAAGGTATAATCCGGCACCGGGATTGCCAATACCAAATAATCCAAAGCGCAGCACCCAGGCAAATATACTGATCAGCATTACCTGTTTGATGCCAAACCTGCGCAGGAAAAAAGGAATAGTAAGGATAAAAAGCGTTTCTGATATCTGCGACATCGACAGTAGTAAATTAGGATGTTTTACACCAAAGGAATCTGCATAACTGGTTTTAAAATCATCGAGAAAAGCGCCGCCAAATGCATTCGTAATCTGTAAAGCAGCACCCAGCAACATGGCAAAAATGAAAAAGATCAGCATCTTTTTCCTCCTGAATAATACAAATGCATCCAGCCCTAATGCTTCCGTCAGGGTTTTTTTTCTGTTCACTTTTACGGGCGGGCATTGAACGATCGTAAAAGTATACAGTCCTAATACCAGGCCCGCACCTGCGCTTACATATAACTGAAGCGGGCTTTTGGTCCATCCCAATACATCTACCATCCACATGGCACAGATAAAACCAACCGTACCCCAAACACGGATGGGCGGAAAATCTTTGACAATATCATATCCCTTTTTTTCCAGTATGATATAGGATACCGTATTATTCAAAGCAATGGTTGGCATAAATGCCATTGAATTGAACAACATGATAAGGTAGAATGTCCTGTAATCGGTTACGTTAGCCGCCATGATCAATAAGCAGGCACCAATAATATGGCAAATACCCAGCACTCTTTCAGCATTGACCCACCGGTCAGCCACAATACCTAACAGGGCTGGCATAAACAAAGAGGCAATACCCATGGTGGCATACACTGCACCAACCTCCCCGCCGGTAAAATGAAGTGTTACGATCATATAAGCGCCAAGTGAAATCAGCCACGAACCCCAGACAAAAAATTCCAGGAAATTCATCAGGATCAGGCGGAACTTAATATTCATTATTGACCGGTTTTTATAGGTATAAAAAAGGTAAGATAAAAAATAATAAATAATGAAAAGATAATTTAAACAGATGGTACAGGGCAAAAAAAATCCTGTTGCGGATCAGCAACAGGATTTAGTATCAGGCAATTGTACTAATTATAAATGCGATTGGATCTTTTTATCCAATACAGATTTAGGTACAGCACCGATCTGCTTGTCTACGATCTGCCCACCTTTGATGAACAGGATAGCAGGAATAGAAGTAATCCCATAATTCACACTAAGATTGGGATTATGATCCACGTTCACTTTACCTACATTGATCTTACCCGCATAATCTTTGGATAATTCTTCGATAACTGGTCCGATAGCGCGACAAGGCCCACACCACTCTGCCCAGAAATCCACTACGGTCAGTTTATCGCTGTCCAGTACAGTTGACTGGAAATTTGCGTCTGTTAATTCTAATGCCATATTGATTGGTTTATTTGTTTATGTATTTATTTTCTTTTTTGTCATTGTACCCGGTAAACATCAACCATGAACCTGCTAAAAGATGTCAAATATAAATCCAAACCCCCGTTTATGCTGTTTTGACTTTTCCACTGCCGTGATTAATGACGTTGCAACAGTGAAACTGACAATGAGTCTTATCCTGCCAAACCCACATTTACCTCTATATCCGGGTTATTTAACAGGAAATCGGCCATTTCTTCGTTCATTTTGAACCCTTTTTCAAACGAATAAAGGCTTATTTTAAGGTTCTCCTTTGGCTCATAAATATTAAACCTGAGGGAAGTTTTCCCTGGAAAACGGCGGACGTTTTTGTCCACAAACGACACAAAATCAGCAGAAATGGCTGCGGGATGTACACTGATTTCAATATTCCGGGTCAGGGTCTCTTTGACCGTTTCGAGCAGCAACATGCTGTTAATCTTAAAATCAAATTCATCAGGCCGGTTATACCTTGGGCGGAAGAACCCTGTAAGAAGGACATTCTGCCCTTTCTCGAGGTAATTCTGGAACCTGATATAATCCTCACTCCACAAGATAAAATCTGTCTTGCCAGTAAAATCCTCTATTACAAAAGAGCCAAAATTCTTGCCCGTTTTGGTAACGCGGTGCTGCACATCAATAATCAATCCCGCTACACGCATACTCTTACCCGGGTTGGGTTGCAGGTGCAGCGTTTCCTTGATCTCATTGAAATCATTGATGGGGGTGATCCCATAGTGTTTCAATTCAAATTTGAAATG
>JBHAFM010000059.1:0-7486 GCA_041856175.1 Sediminibacterium sp. | reverse complement strand
CAAAGGATGTTATCAATCCGTTACTTTTCCATTAATTTTAGTTTTGTGGAAAAGACGTTTGCTACCCCTGATGATCAATTGCTCCGCCTGATTGGCAGGGGAGATGAAAAGGCATTCAATGTGCTTTTTGAACGTTATCGCAACCGCCTCTATAGTTACCTGGTAAAAGTGACCAAATCAAAAGAATCTGCAGAAGAAGCCACACTGGATGTCTTCCTGAAAATATGGAATGCCAGGCAGGCACTACATGAAATTGCCAATTTTGAAGCCTTCCTGTTCCGGGTGGTTCATAACAAGGCCATTGATTGTTTGAGGAGGGCAAAGACAAGCCAAATGATGCGGCAGGAACTTTGGGCAGGACTGGAAGAACTGGCCGATGCCGCTGCTGCGGATCAAAAAATACTGAACGCCGATACCGAGATCGCTATCCATACTGCTGTCAACCAATTGTCGCCACAGCGGCAGCAGGTTTTCCGCCTCAGCCGGGAAGAATACTTAAGCTACGACCAGATTGCGGAAAGAATGCAAATCTCCCGCCATACCGTCCGCAACCATGTTTCCGCTGCCCTTCAGTTTATCCGCAGCCATCTCGATAATGGGGTTGAAATTGCTACTCTTATTATAGCAACATCAAAAATTCATTAAAAAATTGTAAACCAGGTTGGTACTCCCCGCAATTCTATGCGTCATTCTGGTATGGGACGCCTGCAACTGCTTTTCCAAAAATACCTTGACAACCACCTTTCACCAGATGAGTTTGCCGAATTCTGGCAACTGCTGGATGCGGAAGAACAGTTGGACAACCTCAGTCCCGAACTCCAGCAATTATGGGAGAAAAAGCCGGCGTACAACCTGCCGGATAACCATTGGAACAGCCGGTTCAAAGCACTGAAAATTGCACAGGAACCCGTTAAAAAATGGCCTGATCAGGTCTGGCGATATGCAGCGGCGGCTGTGCTATTATTGATATTGGGCGGCAGCTACCAGTTTTTTAATAAACGCCAGGAGTCATCTCAAAAAAAGATAACCGCTGCTGATACTTTGCCTAATGATGTAAAAGCTGGTACCAACGGAGCAATCCTGACCTTTGCCAATGGCAAGACGATTGTACTGGATACTGCAAGGAACGGGCATCTGACAAAGGATATCACTAAAACAGACGCAAGTATTGCCATAGAGGGAAAAATTGTTGAATATGCCACCCTGACCACCCCGAGGGGAAAGCAGCAGCAATTAGTATTGTCCGACGGAACCAAGGTCTGGTTGAATGCAGCTTCTTCCATCCGCTTTCCAACAGTGTTTACAGGCAATGATAGAGTAGTGGAAACCACAGGCGAGGTCAGCATAAAAGTGGTGCATAATGATAAGATGCCTTTTAAGGTGAAAGTACGTGGCCAGTTATATGAAGACCTTGGAACCGAGTTCAATATCAATGCTTATGAAAGCGAGCCTGTTGTCCGGACTACCGTATCGGAAGGCCTGGTGCGGATCAATGACGTGTTCATCAAAGCAGGGCAGCAGACAGAGATCAATACGAACGGACAGATCAGGCTGATCGAAGATGCAGACATTGAGCTGGCTACTGCCTGGAAGAACGGACAGCAGGTTTTCAAGAAAGCAGATATCGCCACCATCATGCGGCAGGTGGAAAGATGGTACAATGTGGATGTGGAGTACAAGACCACACTGCCATCCAATATGACCTTCACAGGAGAACTGCCGAGAGAAGTGAACCTGTCAGCATTGCTCAGGGTATTTGAGAACAGGAATGTGCATTTCGAAATTGACGGCAACACAAGGAAAGTAACAGTTACCCCATAAAAAAACCGGAAGTGGTGGAACACTTCCGGTCAACTATTCGGGTAACTCAATAAGTATAAAGTCCAGGAAGACTTTTATTGTAAAACCCAAACAAACCAAAGCTATGGAGTTAATTCCGAACGGCAAAGCATGTCCCGCCAAAGCGGGCAAACTGCCGTACCCATCACTTAAAATGCTGTTGATCATGAAATTTACAGCTTTTCTACTGCTTATTGCCTGCCTGCAGGTATCTGCCAAAGGACTCTCACAGATCACTTTATCAGAAAAGAACGTCCCGCTGGAAAAAGTCCTGAAAAAGATTAAAAAACAAAGCGGCTTCGTTGTCGTGTACCAGGACCAGTTGATGCAGAGAAGCACACTGGTTGACATTACAGTGAACAATGCCACACTGGAACAGGCGCTTAATCTTGTGTTTAAAGACCAGCCGCTTACCTACGAGATCATTGCAGGAAAGATCATTTCAGTAAAGGAAAAAGAAGTGGTTAAAAAAACGGCAGAAATGATATATACGCCTCCGCCACCTGTTGATGTACATGGTATGGTAAAAGATGAAAGCGGCAAACCTGCCGCTGGTGTTTCCGTAAAAGTGAAAGGGAGCAACAAGGGAACAACTACCAATGATGACGGAGCGTTTGACTTGAAAAATGTTGATAATAACGCCACACTGGTATTCAGCAGCGTAAACCTTCAAACGTTTGAAGTAAAAGTAGCGGCTGGCAAAAGCAATAATTTTGTTGTTACACTAAAAGGTAAGATAAGCGACCTGACTGATATTGTAATTGTCGGTTATGGAACGCAAAAGAAAGTGAATCTTACCGGTGCGGTCGCAACAGTTGAAGGAGATGTTTTGAAAAGCAGGCCTATTGTCAATCTCGGACAAGGATTGCAGGGGTTTATTCCCAATCTTAATATCAGCCTTGGAAACGGTGCTCCCGGAAGAGGTGCTTCTTATTCCATCAGGGGTACTATGTCGTTAAATGGCGGCTCTCCGCTTGTATTGGTAGACGGTGTACAGATGGATCCCAACCTGATCAATCCCGCGGATGTAGAAAATGTAACAGTGCTTAAAGACGCTGCATCGGCAGCAATATATGGTGTAAGGGCATCTTACGGTGTTATATTGATCACTACAAAGAATCCAAAGAAGAACGCTCCGTTAAGGATCAATTATTCAACCTCTTATACGGTTACAAGGCCTACGCGTATGCCGAAGTATGCGAATTCCATGCAGTATATGAAGATGCACCGTGAGGCAGATTATACCGGCAGCATTTCCGGTGGAACAAGGGCCGGCGAACCCGTTACAGATATTGATTCTATCAATATCGTCAAATATTATAATGATCCTGCCAACAATCTTCCGGTATATGTTGATCCGGCCAATCCTTCAAAGTACAGGTATGTGGGTAATACAGACTGGATACAGGAACTGTATCCAGGATGGGCTCCTATGATGGATCATAATCTCTCTGTTGCAGGTGGCCAGGGGAAAACGGCTTATGTGGCTTCCTTAGGGTTTTTTAACCAGAAAGGCTTGCTAAAAATAGCAGACGAAAATGTGAATCGCTACAATGCCGGGCTTAAGATCAATACAGAAGCTACCTCCTGGCTTGATCTGAATTTCAGGATCAGCCTCAACCGCACCGAGAGCAATAAACCCACTGCAGCCAACCATGGAGGAACTTCTTCGGGCTGGATATCCGGTGACCTGCGGCCACTGATGCCTGTTTATCATCCGGATGGCAATTATTCCGGGCAGGGAAGCTATACGAACATGGTAGCTTTAGCAAAACTGAACGGACGAACCAAAGAAGTTGCGAATGATCTGTGGCTGACCAGTGGCTTTGTGATCAAACCTGTTAAAAATATCAGACTCACTGCTGATTATACATGGAACGGATACAACCGCAACTGGACGCAGCACTTTAAAGAATATAAAGAGTATGGCGTTAACGGTGTATTGCTTGGTACTTTCCCATGGACGCGGCCAAGCAGGATAACAGAAGTGAACAATAACGATTATTACCAGGCCATCAATGCCTATGCCGACTATGAAAATACGTTTTGGGGTAAGCATTATGTAAAAGTGATGGCAGGCTATAACCAGGAATTGAAACAGTTCAAAAGCTTTTCAGCTTCTGCCAAAAACCTGATCGATCAGACAGTACCCGCCATTAATTTAAACAGCGATAATCTTCCCGTTGTAGGAGGAAGTGCTGGTGAATGGGCGCTGAATGGTACTTTCTTCAGGTTAAATTATGCGTTTGATGGCAAATACCTGCTGGAAGTAAATGGCCGTTATGATGGCACTTCCCGTTTCCCCAGGAACAAGCGCTATACCTTCCTGCCTTCTGTTTCTGCGGGATGGAGAATATCGAAGGAGAAATTCTTTGTGCCCATACAAAACGTAGTGAATGACCTGAAGTTCAGGGCCTCCTATGGAACACTTGGTAACCAGGGAGGTGATCTTGGCAACTACCCTTACCTGGCAACCTTACCGGTTGGGACAGTGAATCATGTTTTCACCAACCAGTTAGGTGTTTTTGTGGGCGTTCCAGGATTGATCAGCCCCGATTTCAGTTGGGAAAAAGTAACAACCAGGAATTTTGGATTGGACGCTTCTTTTTTGAAAAGCAGACTGAACCTGGGGTTTGACTGGTATATCCGTGATACAAAAGACATGATCGTGGCTGGAGCTCCACTGCCTGCCGTATTGGGTACCGGGGCGCCTAACCGGAATGCGGCTGACCTGCGCACGAAGGGATGGGAATTGAGTCTTGGTTGGAAGGATCATGTTAACAAGGATCTTTCCTATAACCTAAGCTTAGGTTTATCTGATTACACTGCGGAAATCACTAAGTATGATTTAAATCCGCAAAAAATTATCGGCAGCCGTTATGTAGGAGAAAAGTTTGGCGAAATATGGGGCTTTGAAACAGACGGCTTTTTTCAAACCGATGCAGAAGCAGCTGCATCCAGCCAGTCGCAGTTATGGGGCGGTAAATGGCTGGCAGGTGATATAAAGTTTAAGGATCTGAACGGCGATAAGAAAATAGACTTTGGTAAAAACACGGTAGACAGTTCCGGCGACAGAAGAATCATAGGTAATAATACACCCCGTTATCAATTCGGGTTAAATCTTTCCGCCGAGTATAAAGGATTTGACCTTACAGTTTTTATCCAGGGCGTATTAAAAAGAGATGTGATGCTGGGTGGTTATACGTTTTGGGGCTATGTGAATGAATGGTCTATTCCATTGGCACACCACACTGATTCCTGGAGACCTGATAATATAAATGCGTACTACCCCAGGCTTCGTTTTGGCGGCGGCGGCAATTTTCAAACCCAGACGAAATACTTACAAAATGCAGCTTATGCCCGTTTGAAGCAGGTGACGCTGGGTTATACCCTGCCAGGGAAATGGATGGATAGAATAAAAATGAAAACGGTAAGGGTATATTTCACCGGGCAAAACCTGTTCGAGATCACAAAGCTTCACAAAGCGTTTGATCCGGAAATACTGAATGGAACGGATTATCCGCTGAACAGGGCGTTTTCCTTCGGCTTGCAGGTAGGGCTTTAAGAAAATTTATTCTTACTTAAATTAATTATATTATGCGAACGCTAATAAATCTTTTGTTGATCCCTTTTGTTGCAGGAGTGCTGTTGTCTTCCTGCAAAAAAGAAAACTTTCTCGACAGGTTCCCGTTGGATGCCATCAGTGAACCCACTTTTTTCAAAAATGAAAACGACCTGAAGTTGTATTGTAACCGCTATTATGGGTTGCTTACAGTACAGTCTTTCTCCCTTGACAATAACTCGGACATCATGGTGCCGAGAAGCATTGACCAGCTATTGGGTGGCCAGGTTACTGTTCCTGCATCAGGGGGAGGCTGGACATGGGCAAACGAGCGCGGACTGAATTATTTTTTAAAGAGATACCAGCGGGCCGCAGAAAGCGATGCTGTTAAAAACAGGTATGCGGCCGAGATCAGGTTATTCCGGGCATTGACCTACTGGCAAAAAGTAAAACGTTTTGGCGATGTACCCTGGATAAGCGCCGATCTATCTGAGCAGTCGCGGGAATTATACAATCCCAGGGATCCGCATAAAAAAGTAATGGATTCGGTATTGGCCGACTTGGATTTTGCCGTTGCTAATCTTCCGGAATCAGTAACAGGAGTTGATGCCGATCGCCTGCATAAATATGCTGCTTTGGCGCTGAAGTCGAGGATCTGCCTGTGGGAAGGCACGTTCAGAAAATACCATGCTATGGGAGATGAAGTGAAATTTTTACGGGAAGCTGCGAATGCTTCAGAAGCGATTATCAATTCAGGTAAATACGATATCTATTCAACAGGCAATCCAACCAAAGATTATTATAATCTTTTTATCCAGGAAGAACTGAATGGAAACAAAGAAGCGATCATGCCCAAGCGATACCTGAAGGATGTGCTGATGCATAATATCACAAGGCAGTTGGGAGAATCCAATAACGGATGGAGTAAAAGCTTTGCCAGGTCTTTTTTGTGTACAGATGGCCTCCCGACTTCTTTAAGTTCTTTATACAAGGGAGATGATTCTTTAGATGCAGAGCGTGCCAACCGCGATCCACGGTTTACACAATTAATTGCTACACGCGGTTTTGTATTCCAGGTAAGCGCTACGGGCGTCAGTGATACTATTTCACTGCCACGTATAGGCACCAATGCAACAACCACCGGTTACCAGATCATCAAGGGCCGCTCTCCCGACCTGGCGCAATGGAATGCCAACCAGTCTACTTTAGACCTGTTTATCTTCCGTTATGCAGAAGTATTACTGAACTATGCAGAAGCCAAAGCTGAACTGGGAGAATGCGATCAGACTGTGTTAGACAAATCGATAACGAAACTTCGCACGCGGGTAGGTATGCCGGCCATGACAATTGCAACCCTGGTAAAAGATCCTGCCTCTGAATTTGCCAGCCTTCCCGTTCTGCTGGACGAGATCAGAAGGGAAAGAAAAATTGAACTGGCAGGCGATGGTTTTCGTTTTGATGACCTGCTGCGCTGGAGCACCGGTAAACTGACTGAAAATTCGGAGACGATACTCGGAATGAAATTGCATCCAAATGTTAAGGCGCAGTATCCTCCGGCACAGGTAAGCGGAATTCCGCTGGATGCCAACGGCTATATCAGGGTTTACGCCAATATTACTTCCAGGGTTTGGAACGATAAAATGTATTTGTTCCCGATCCCTACACAGGAATTGACGCTGAACCAAAAATTAGGACAAAACCCCGGCTGGTAAAATCAGTATTGCATAAAATCAAGGACCCCGGCAGCACCGGGGTCCTTGATTTTATGAGTCATAGCAGGCGCATGAATTTTCTAATAATATTAATAATCAATGATTAGACGAAATTTACGATGCTGCAAACTCCGTCAGTATAGTAAGTAAACCTCGTCTGGTGGTTGTGCAAACTTGGTCTGCATAGTAAGTAAACTTCGTCTGGTGGTTGTGCAAACCTGGTCTGCATAGTAAGTAAACCTCGTCTGGTGGTTGTGCAAACTTGGTCTGCATAGTAAGTAAACTCCGTCTGGTGGTTGTGCAAACTTGGTCTGCATAGTAAGTAAACTCCGTCTGGTGGTTGTGCAAACTTGGTCTGCATAGTAAGTAAACT
>JBHAFM010000058.1:0-52424 GCA_041856175.1 Sediminibacterium sp. | reverse complement strand
CTGTAACGGAGATCACTGAAGTGTTTTATAAGGAGGTATTGCGAAGCAAATAAAACGACGGCGGGGATGGTGATAAAATAATTCCTGAGCGCGGTGTAATGAAATATGCGCCTTATCATTCCCATTACCGAGATATCCTGGTAATCGTTGTGATTGACCGATAGTGTATTCTTAATGTCTTTAAACCGCAATTCGTGCAGCCAGTCGGCATAAGACTGAACGATAAAGGACCTGGTGGAGATCAGCATTGGTGCTGTAAAGAATATGACCGACCAGACAATGGTCCAGCCAATAAACCTGAGTTTATCTTTGCTGAAGAAGAAAAATGCAAAACCAACAATACCGTACAGTTTGATAAAGGTAGCTAGCATGATAAAAAAGAGCGCCCATATTTCTTTGCCCCGGTTAATAAAAACGAACCCTAAAATGATGCAGGCACAGATCATTGCATTGCTTTGCATCCATTCCGAAGCGATCATCATTTCATGCGAAGCGAAAATAAGGATGGCATTCTGCCATTTTTCCTGGATGGGTAATTTCCGTATGGCGATGTATAATAATGAAGCATTAAACAGCACCCATAATACCACGCCCAGCCAGTCAGGCAACAAGGCAAAAGGCGCAATAATCAGACTGAATGTAGGCCCGTAATGATTCACGTCTTCGTACTGCGAAGGATAAGAAAGGAACAGGTTTTGCTGGTGGAGGGTATGTTCTAACACACCTTTAAAGATCAGGTAGTTATTCTCTGAGCCGCGTGCAAATTCCAGTATCACCCCTATGAGCGACAGGCCAAACCATAATGCGATAGCGAGGTTCCTGTTATAAATAATATTTTTAAATGCCATGGGCTTGTCCAACCGGTGATTCTTGCTGCTCATATCTTTTCTTGAAGGTTCGATTCTTTAACAATATAGTGCGGCCTTTCTTTTGTTTGCATGAACATTTTGCCAATATAAAGTCCCATAATACCTAAGATCATTAGCTGCAGTCCGCCAAAGAAAACGATGGTAATGATCAGGGAAGCCCATCCCGAAATGGTATGGCCGAAATAAATGCTGAATAATACGTAAGGGATATAGAGCAGTGAAAGCACTGAAAACAGCAAACCAAGGTATATGGCCAGGTTCAAAGGCTTGATGCTGAAGGAAGTAATACCGGCCAGCGCCAATTGAACCATACGCTTGAATGTGTATTTTGACTTCCCTTTTTGCCGGTCAGCCGGTTCATATTCGATACCGATCTGTTTAAAACCGATCCATTTCACTAATCCGCGCCAGAACAGGTCTGTTTCTTTAAGGTTGCGTGCTACTTTAATAACGCTCTTATCCATCAACCTGAAATCTGCAGTCCCGCTTTCCAGTTCAATATCTGATAAACGGTTCATTACATTGTAAAACATTTCGGAAGTCCTTTGTTTCAGCATAGGGACTTCCTTATGGTCTTTCCTGATCGTATATACTATTTCATAACCCTCTTCCCATTTCTGCAACATTTCCGGTATGAGTGAGGGGGGATGCTGCATGTCTCCGTCCATACTAATCAGGCAGTCACCCGTAACCAGGTCAAAACCTGCTTTCAGTGCATTCTGGTGACCGAAATTTTTTGAAAAGGAAATATAAAAAATATGTTTTTCCTGGCGGGCAAGTGCTTTGATCTCGTTGAGGGAGTTATCGGAACTCCCATCATCTACGAAAATTATTTCATACTGATAGGCGGAGGAAGAAAGCACTTCACCGAGCGCTGCAGCAATAGCGTTAACATTGCCTTCTTCGTTGTGAACAGGAATTAATATGCTTACTTTTTTGTTCATGGAGGGGGTCTTGCAAAATAAACACATAATTTGTAATAGGGACCCATCCAAAAAAATTACTTTTGCCCCTCAAAACCAGAAATAATGAGTAAAGGACCCGTTTCCCAGTTTATCCAGCACCACTACCGACATTTTAATGCCGCAGCATTGGTTGATGCTGCGAAGGGCTATGAAACCCATTTATTAGAAGGTGGTAAAATGCTCGTAAGCCTGGCCGGTGCCATGAGTACGGCAGAATTGGGTATTAGCTTAGCCGAAATGATCCGCCAGGATAAAATTGCTATCATCAGTTGTACGGGCGCCAACCTTGAGGAAGACGTCATGAACTTAGTAGCGCATAGCCATTATAAACGTGTACCCAATTACCGTGATCTTACCCCGCAGGATGAGTGGGATTTATTGGAAAACCACTATAACCGTGTTACCGATACCTGCATACCGGAAGAGGAAGCTTTCCGCCGTCTGCAAAAACATTTGGTAAAGCAGTGGAAAGAGGCAGAAGTAAAAGGGGAACGCTATTTTCCGCATGAATTCCTTTATAAAGTGGTCTTAAGCGGCGACCTGAAACAATATTATGAAATTGACCCAAAGAACAGCTGGATTGTGGCTGCCGCTGAGAAGAACCTGCCAATCGTTGTTCCGGGATGGGAGGACAGTACCACCGGTAATATTTTCGCCAGCTATGTGATCAAAAATGAATTAAAGGCAAGTACGGTGAAGAGCGGTATCGAATACATGGTCTGGCTCACAGAATGGTACCGTGGCAACAGTGGCGGCAAAGGTGTGGGCTTTTTCCAGATAGGGGGTGGTATTGCTGGCGATTTCCCCATCTGCGTGGTACCTATGATGTACCAGGACCTGGAATGGCATGACGTTCCTTTCTGGAGCTATTTCTGCCAGATCAGCGACTCTACAACATCTTATGGTTCCTATTCCGGGGCCGTGCCAAATGAGAAGATCACCTGGGGTAAACTCGATATCAATACACCAAAATATATCGTAGAAAGTGACGCCACTATCGTAGCGCCGCTGATCTTTGCTTATTTACTCGGTTGGTAAGCTAAAAATAACAGTAAATAAAAAAGCCACTGCTGAACAGCAGTGACTTTTTTATTTACTGCAGGTATGGCTATTTAGCCGCAGGCATATTTAACGGTGTGTCACGTTTCAGCATGGCGTCCTTATTGGCAATTTCCCATGCGGTATGGAAAATCATTTTTACCCTTTTCTCCATCAGCTCAAAATTGATTTTATCAACTGTATCGGTAGGCTGGTGGTAATCGGCGAGCAGCATTCCATCATAGAAGAATAAAACGGGTACGCCTTTGCGGGCGAAATTGTAGTGGTCGCTGCGGTAGTAAATAAAATTTTTGTCATTGGGATCATCATATTTATAGTCCAATGTCAGTTGGGTGTACTTATTATTGACGCCTTCATTAATAACGGGCAGTTCGCTGCTGAGTTTGTCGTGACCTATGACATACACGTAATTCAGTGTATCGGCGGTTTTGCGTTCGGTATCAATCCTTCCCACCATGTCAATATTCAAGTCAGCAGAAGTTTTGTCCAAAGGGTAAACAGGATGATCTGAATAATATTCCGATCCCCATAGTCCTTTTTCTTCGCCACTTACGGTCATGAAAACAATCGTACGGCGCGGGCGGTCGCCTTTTTTAGCAGCGGCGGTAAATGCCTCTGCCATTTGCAATACGCTGGTAGTACCCGAGCCGTCGTCATCGGCGCCATAATAGATCACATCACCTCTTTTGCCTAAGTGGTCATAGTGGCCGGTAATGAATACGTATTCGTCTTTTTTATCGGTACCTGGTAATAAGCCCAGTACATTGCTGCTCTCTAAGTTTTCAGTTGTTTTGACAGCAGCTATTTTCAAGGCTGAGACATAAGTGCCCTTATTGGTTTGTTTCAATTCATCCGGAGAGACCTTATAAGTTCTTCCCAACAGGGCGGAAGCCACTTCTTCAGAAATGGTCGCAGTAAGAAACCCGCTGTTACCGGAAGGCTTCAGGTACATATTACCCTGTGTCGAGGTAGGAGTTTTATGGGGGAAGTCGGCAGATACCACCAGCAGGCCAACAGCTCCCGCTTTACGGGCTGCATTCATTTTGGCGAGCGTGGAAGATGGGCTAAGCAGGCGGCCGCGGGCAGGCGCCGGGCTTGTTTTACTGTCAGTGCTGCCTTCCAGCACCATGACCAATTTTCCCTGTGCATCCAGGTTGGTTAAATCGTTTATATGATTGGCGGAATCAACAATACCATAACCGGCGAATACAATACTGTTATGATCCCACTCACCGGTACTAATGGTAGAGAGGGAGAAAGAATAATCCTTGTCCCATTCGAACTGCCGGCCATTCACCATGAATGTTTTGGCGGTTAGTGCATCCCTGTAAACCGGATAGCTCATTTGGTAACTGGTGCCATTGCCAGGTTTTAATCCAAATTTTTTGAATTGGCTCTCAATATAAGCAGCCGCTTTTTTCTGACCGGGAGAGGCAGTTTCGCGGCCTTCCATTTCAGGGCTGGCAATAATAGTGAGTTTTTCTTTGAGTCCCGCTACGGTAATTTTAGCTGCGTACTTTGACGGATCTCCAGTTTGGGCATTACCAATCATTGTGGTGAGTAGTAAACCACTTAGTAGCAATTTTTTCATATGGTAGTTTAAGTGTATTAAGAACAGGCGATCTTGTTCACCCTGCCGGCGTGCCTACCACCTTCAAAAGGGGTCGACATAAAGATTTCGAGCATCTGCTGTGCCAGGGGCAGGGCTACGAAACGCGCAGGGATACAAATCACATTGGCATCATTATGCTGGCGGATCAGTGACGCCACATCGTTCTGCCAGCAAAGCCCCGCCCTGATGTTCTGGTGTTTATTGGCTGTGATAGCAACGCCATTGGCGCTGCCGCACAATAAAATACCAAAAGCAGCTTCCCCGTTTTCAACGCTGGAAGCAGTGGGATGGGCAAAGTCGGGATAATCAACCGAGTCAGGCGAGTTGGTACCACAATCCTTCACCCGGAATCCTTTTTCAGTTAGCCATTTCACCAGGGCAGTCTTATATTCAAGCCCTGCATGGTCGCAACCTATCGCAATAGGTTTGGTCTGGTCAAAAACAAAACTCATGTGGTATAGGTTTTAACTCCATTCTTCTTCCTGCTCACGTTTCTGCTCATCTTTATATACCCTGGCAGAGATGATGATACTTAATTCATATAAAAACCAGAGTGGTAAAAATACGATTGTCTGGCTCATCCAGTCGGGACTGGGCGTAATAAACGCTGCAATGATCAGGATCACCACAATGGCATATTTGCGTGTTCTTTTTAAGAAGGAAGGGGTGATCAATCCGATTTTGGTCAGCAGAAAAGACAATACCGGCAGTTCAAATGCGATACCGCATCCCACAATGATATTAGTAAGATTATCTATATAGTCTGCCAGGGTAGGCCGGGTAACTAAGAACCCATGGGTGCCTAACTGGAAGCCGCCGAGGAAATTAAAGGTAAATGGTCCCAATAAGAAGAAACCAAAAGCCGCGCCGGCGAAGAAAAAGAAAGAGACCCAGAATATGATGAACTTGGTATTCTTTAATTCCCCGTCTTTCAAAGCCGGGCGTATGAAGCGCCAGAATTCCCAGAATATATAGGGGAAAGCGATTACAATACCACCTATCAGTGCCATGGAGATACTGCTCAGGAACTGGCCACCGAAAGTGGTGCTTTGCATTTCTACTTTTACCGGAGGCATACAGAGCGCATCGCCCATATGGGCCCAGTGGCTAAGCCGGCACAGGGCGCGGTAGCTGATAAAATCCGGATTGATGGGTCCGTAAATAATATTATCAAAAATCCAGTTGCGGTACACGAAGATGAAACCAGCCATCACTAAGATGGCCAATACAGAGCGGATAATGTGCATCCGTAATTCTTCGAGATGGTCGATAAAGCTCATCTCAGCTTTGCCTTCGCCTCCCCTGTTTCTGTTCAATAATGCCATTGCTTTCTTTGACTGTTAAGAGGTGGCAAAGTTACGGGGAAGAGGAATATGTCTGACGGATGATTTTTACCTTACCTGAGGATCTTCATTTTGACCATTTCGATCCTCGTATCACTTACATTTAATATATCAAACCTGTAATCGTCTATGATGATGGTTTCTTTTTGTGTGGGGATGGTTTCGTGGGCATTGATAATATAGCCGCTGAGGGTCTCAGATTCTGAAGCAGGAAACTCCATGTCGTATTTTTCGTTCAGGTAGTCTAATTCCAGGCGGCCGCTGAAGATAAATTCATCTTCGGCTAATTGTTTTTCTACAAATTCTTCCACATCATACTCATCATGTATCTCACCAAAAATTTCCTCCAGTACATCTTCCATGGTTACAATACCGGCAGTTCCGCCAAACTCATCCACTACCCAGGCAATGGTTTTATGTTCCTTGGTGAATTTATTGATGAGGTCGGCCGCACTCATGCTTTCCGGAACGGCCATGATGGGGTGCAGTATGGACTTGATATTGTCTGGTTTCTTAAACAGGTCAATCTGGTGTACATAACCAAGGATATTGTCAACCGTGTCATCGTACACCACTAATTTACTCAAACTTGTTTCGATGAAATGTTGTTTGACTGCTTCAAAAGAAGCATTGATATCCACACCTTCGATCTCTGTTCTCGGAACTAAACATTGCCTGATCTTTATCGTAGGCAGGCTAAGTGCATTTTCGAACAGCTCTGTATTCAGTTCCTGGTTGTCCTCATCCTGTTCTTTGGTTTGCTGAAAAAAATGTTCAAGGTCCACTTTGCCGAACGCTTCATTTTTCTCGTTCACCCGTACATTGAAAATATATTTCAGGATCCATTGTGAAACGTTCACAAAGAGGTTGGTGACTGGTTGAAATAAAGTGTGAAAGAACAATGCAATCGGGGCGAATATGTTCAATAAGGCATCGTTCCTGGCCCTGAAAATGGCTTTTGGGATGAATTCCCCTATCACCAGCACTACAATGGAAGAGATAAAAGTGTCAACAACTAATTTTAAATATTCGTTTTGAATTTTTAAGGGGTTCCAGGCAATACTTTTCAGGAAGCCATCAAAGAGGAGTCCGTAGATGACTAAGAAAATGTTCAGGCCAATCAGGCAACTGCCAATGAGCTTGGCAGGGGCTTCCATAAAATTGGAAAGGATCAGCCCGCTTCTTTTGCCCTGTTTTTTCTTCAATTCTATGCTCAACCGGTTGGCACTTACAAATGCGATCTCGTAACCGGCAAAAAAGCCAATCAGTATTAGTGTTATTACTATACAGATGATGGTATAGAGCTCAGTCATACAGGAAAAATAGGGAAAATTTCTGTATCGTAAAACTGCCCCATACCAGATGGGGCAGTTTTACGATCGCCTGACAGCTACGGTTATGGACTAAGCCAGATCTATGACAGGTTTATTTTGCAATATTTCTTCTATCCGTTCTATAACAGGAGCGGTAAGCACCGGTAACACGTCTAATGCTTTCAGGTTCTCCTCTAATTGTTGTTTTTTGGTGGCGCCAAGGATAGCGGTTGTTACATGGGGGTTTTTGATGGTCCAGGCGATGGCGAGGCTTGCCAGCGATACATGAAGCTCCCGGGCCAGTAACGCTAATTTTTTTACCTTCTCCAGTTTTTCGTTCTGTATCCAGCGCTCTTTTAACCAGTCAAAACCTTCAATAGCCAGGCGGGAGTCTTCCGGAATACCCTCGTTGTATTTACCGGTTAAAAATCCGGCGGCGAGCGGGCTCCAGATGGTAGTACCCAATCCTGCGTTTTTAAAAACGGGCAGGTAATCCTGTTCCATTTTAAAGCGTTCGAACATATTGTATTGCGGCTGTTCTACGGTAGGCGCTATCAGATGATACTGATCGGCCACCCTGTGCGCTTCCATGATCTCGGCGCCACTCCACTGGCTGGTTCCCCAATACAGCACTTTTCCCTGCTGTATCAGGTTGTGCATGGTCCATACCACTTCTTCAATAGGCACGCCCTGGTCTGGCCGGTGACAGAAATAAAGGTCAAGGTAATCTGTCTGCAATCTTTGCAATGCTTCATGGCAGGCTTCTATGAGGTGTTTGCGGCTTAACCCGGTTTGGTTGGGTTTGTTCTCTTTGCCTCGCCATCCGAAATAGGCTTTGGAGGAAAGGGTGTAAGATGTTCTGTCCCAGTTCTTTTTTCTCAGCACCCGACCCATCATCTTCTCGCTCTCGCCCAAAGCATATACTTCAGCATTGTCGAAAAAATTCACGCCGGCGTCGTATGCAACGCCCATTAATTCATCTGCAATACTATCGTCGATCTGTTTGTGAAAAGTAACCCAGCTTCCAAAACTAAGTACGCTTAACTGTAAGCCCGTGTGGCCCATTCTTCTGTATTCCATTGGTATGTGGGATTTGATGATGTGGGATTTGATGATTTTTTTAGATCGTACATCACCAAATCCTACATCAATAAATAATAGGGGCAAGTTACTTAATAATAGGTTTACTTAAACTGCAAACACGATTACTACATCATCAAATCCTGCATCACCAAATCCTACATCCTACAATCAATTACTGCACAGGATGCACAGTGCTGTCGGTTTTAGCGTGGGTGCTGTCCGGGGGAATAAAAACAAAACTGCCGGGCTGTACATCATAAATTGTCATGTCAGACAGGTCCTGGTTGCATCTCATGCCCTTGAGACCAACCAAACGCTGGCGGGGTGATTTCTGGCTGATGATGACCTGTTTATCTGTGTAGAATTTATTCAGTGTCTGATCCCAATACAGTTCCTTTGAAAAAAGGGTGTCGCCTTTTATGTTGAAGACCACGACACTATCCCTTAAATAAACCTTGCTTTCCCCCTCTAAGTAGCGGCCATATAATGCGCTCAGCTGGCTTTCTACCCGGAGGCTGTCGTTGTAAAAATCTACGTGTAAAGATTTGGGAAATTCAGCTTTGCGGGCACTGTCGCCCTGATAACGCAATAGTAACGGGGCCGTTAACTTTGCCTTCATTTTGCCATCCAGGCTGAGGTAGCTTTCAATATTTTTTCCTTCTTCAATACCCGGTTTTCTTTTGCCCAGTTCTTTTACTTCATTCACATCATTCTCACAGCCAAACACAAAAAAGCAGCCGATGATACCGGCTGCCAGGATGTATTTATTATGTAAGAAACAATTAGTCATACTTGTGTTTCTGGAACCAAAGATCGCTCAAACTAAGTCCAAAGGTAAACTGGAAAAAATTCTCTGTGATATTATTCACACCGGAACCACGTTTCCCAAACTGGAATGCGGTATTGATAACAGTGTACTGGTAGTCGTATGCACGCCATTTTTTTACCGGCAAACCGGCACCTAAGGAAATACCCAATTGTTTTAATCCTTTGCCGTCTGCATTCACATAGTCTTTTCCAAAATAAATTCCGGCACGATAATTTACATTACTCCAGTAATTACGTGCATTGACGGGGTCGGGACTAAACTGGCCGCCCACCCTGAGCTGCCAGCTGTTGACGAGGGGATCGGCCTGGTTGTAAAAACGGTACCTGCTCCATTGGGTGGTGGTATATTCAGCGCCGATCGACCACAGCTCAAAAAGTCCCCTCGCATTGGCAGTCGTTTTATGCAGGGTAATTCCACCCGTATAGGTGGAGGGCAATTCCACTTTACCTTTGATGTCTGTTGCAGCATACACACTGTCAATGGTAATATCGCCTGTTGTTGATTGGGTAAAGGTCTGGCGGTGTACATCCTGTGTGGCAGACAGTTTCTGACTTAAGGTAGTGGTAGCGCCAAAGCGTAAAAGGTAATTTTCGGTTGACTTGGTTTTGGGGTCCTCCACTTTATGGAGCAATACTTCATATTGGATACCCGCATTTAAAAATATGCCGTTGAAATTGGTAGTGGTAGAAGAGTTGGACTGATAGAATGGTATCGTATCATTGAGGAAGGACTTTTTGGTAGCAATTTCTTTCCGGCCAAAGTTGTAGCCGGTATTGACACCGATGCTCAGGGTTCTCCATTTTTTGGCAATGCCCACAAAGAACTGGTTTAAGCCACCGCTGCCTTCATAGATGGTGGCAATACTGTCTGTGGCAACCTTATCAAAACTGTGTACAGAATAATTGATACGGCTCAGGGGTTTCAACCCAAAAGCAAGGCCCAATCCTTTTTTCCTGTTGAGCGGAACACCCACGGCCAAGTAAGAAGGCACAAAATATTTTGAAGCAAAGCTGCCGGAAGGGTTCTGGCTGCGCAGGGTACGGCTGTCGATTGTCAGACCAATATCGAAAGAGGTCATATAAAGCTGACTGTAGGTAGCAGGGTTATTAAAGTTAATGGACTGCCCAACGTTGTTATTGGTACCGTCTGCATAAGCTGCGCTCAATCCACCCATGGAACGGCTGATGGTATGGCTGGCATTATACAGGTCACCGATGCCATAACGGGCAAAGGGAGAGTTTTCTTGTGCAGAAACGCTAAGCAGGGAAAATCCGAATAGTATTGGCAGGCAGAGCCTGGCCACTGTTGTACTCACTGATCGCATACAGGCCTTTAAAGATTAGGTAAGGGTCGGCAAATATCCTGTTTTTTAGATGCGGTACAAAAAAACCCATATCCCCCCCGGTTAATTGCACGTTAAAGTTGCTGTATTTCAATGCGTAAGCGTCAATAATACCATCAATTTCCTTGGCCATACCCAGTATTACCCCACTCAACAGGTTGGTTTTGGTGTCATAACCCACTAATGGAAACTGGTGCTCAGCTTGTACCAGGGGCAGCAAAGCCGTTTGTTCATGCATGGCCCTGAAGCGCATATGCAGACCCGGAGAGATGCTTCCGCCAAGGAATTCATGCGATTTATTGATGAAATTGTAAGTGATACAGGTGCCGAGGCCGATGGCCAGGTTATGCCCGTTCGGGAAGAGGTTCACGGCTGCTGAACAGATAGCCAGCCGGTCGGCCCCAATGGTCTCCGGTTTGCCAACAGGTGTAGTGAAAGGCAGTTTGCTGGTATGCGCGAGTTTATGAAAACGGGTGTGTTCGGCTAATTGCGCTTCGAGGGTTGGGGAATGGTTGATGACGGAAGAAAGGATCGATTTTGCGGGGCGGTAACGGTGGATCAGTTGCCCGATCGTTTCGGGCAGGTCATTTTCAAGCACCACTACTTCTTTAATATGATCATCTTCAAATACAGCACATTTTAAACGGGTATTGCCAAAATCTAAGCAGAGTGTTGTTTGCATACGGGTGCGTTACGGGTCAAAATTAAAACCTTTCTTTGCCGTGACAATTTTTAAATTTAGCGTACCATCAATACCATGTGGCAGCAATTATCAGCAGATATAAAGAAGGGAAATCATAAGGCGTTGGCCCGGGGTATTTCTCTGGTTGAGAATGAAGTGATGGGGTATGAAAGTTTCTTACAGCAATTGCCTCCTGATAATACTGCTGTTACGGGGATCACCGGTCCTCCCGGCGCGGGCAAAAGTACATTGGTAGACATGCTGATCCATGAATGGACATCCCGGGGAAAGAAAGTAGGCGTGTTATGCGTGGATCCTTCTTCCCCTTTTAATCTCGGGGCATTGCTGGGCGACAGGATACGCATGAGTGAATGGTACAATCATCCGGATGTATTCATACGCTCACTGGCCACACGCGGGGCATTGGGCGGATTGCATCCGCATATTATAGAGATCACGGCGGTAATGCAGGCCGCCGGGTTTGATCATATCATTGTGGAAACAGTGGGCGTTGGACAAAGCGAGATTGAAATAGCAGGCCTGGCCGATACCACTGTAGTAGTAGTGGTACCGGAGGCAGGAGATGAGGTACAGACTATGAAGGCAGGCCTGATGGAAATTGCGGATATATTTGTTGTGAATAAAAGCGACAGACCTGATGCAGACCGTTTTGTTAAAAACCTGCGCCTGATGCTGGCCCCGGCATTTCACCATACTGCATGGGAAGTGCCCGTTATTAAAACCATTGCACCGGAGAAAAAAGGGGTGCATGAGCTGATGCAATCCATTGAAGCACACCAGCAGGCACAGGTGGGCAACGATCGCAGGAACTGGCTGTTAGCAGAAAGGGCATGGCAGATCATTCAGCAGCAACGGATGGCTGATATGGACAAGACGCAATTGAAAGCGGCAATTACGGCTGCTTCCCAACAAGCGGGATTTAATTTATTTGCTTTTGTGCAACAGTATTTAGATAAGAGGAAGTAAATTTTGCGTCTTACATTTTCAAACAGGCATCATTATCAAGCATGAATACTACGTCCCAACTCCCCTTAATATCTGTGGTAATGACCTCTTATAATGGCGAACGTTTTATAAGAGAGCAACTGGATAGTATCCTGCAGCAAACTTACCCCAATATTGAAGTGATTGTTGTGGATGATTGTTCTACCGATGGTACAGTGGCCATAGTGGAACCATATATTGAAAAGTATCCCGTGATCAAATTAGTGCGTAATGAAATTAACCTGGGGTATATCAGGAATTTTGAAAAAGGTATGTTGCTTGCTGCAGGTGACTATATTGCGTTGAGTGACCAGGATGATATTTGGCTAAAAGACAAGTTGACCATTTTGATGGCATCCATCGGTAGTAATGAAATTATTTACAGCAACTCAGAATTGGTTGATGAAAACGGCAACAGCCTCCACAGGAAAATGTCTGATATCAGGAACCAGATAGGGTATAGCGATTGCCTGATGTACGCAATAGGTGCCTGGGCGCCGGGGCATGCAATGTTGTTTAAAAAAGAACTGGTACAGCGCTGCGTTCCGTTTCCTTCTATTGTAACACATGATTTCTGGCTGGGATTTGTTGCAACCTGCAAAGGACCTATCAAATACCTCGATACCCCGCTTGTGTTGTACCGGCAACACATAACAAATGCAATTGGTGCAGTGAAAGTAGCGAATGCAGTAAAGCTCAAAAAAGAAAAACGTACACGTGAACAAAAACTGCAGTTGATCCGTAACAGGATGGAATTGCTATACCGGAAATGTCCGGATGAAACGGTTGCGCAAAAAAAAGTGTACAAGGATATCTATACCAGCTATCAAAGTTTCTCATTGCAGCATAACTGGTTACGGATGCGTACTTTTTTTAAATACAGGCATCAAATACTGGCATATAAGAAGAAATCGGCCTTTATGAAAATCCTTTTTTGTGTAAAGATGTTTTTTAAGATAGATTAGTCCTGCAGCTTACCGTGCATCTGATTTGAATACCGCCAGTACTCTTTTGAAGAGGTTTTTCAGTGTGGTGTTAAACGGAATTCTTTTTGGTACCAGCGGGCCATAGAAAGGTTCACCTCTTTGCAGCAGGTATTTAGACATGGTGCCAGACGTCATACCCCATTTAGCAATGAAAGTATAGTAGCCTTTATTATGTTTTATTCGTTTTACGGATAATGAACCAAAATGGTACACCCTGCTTTTCTCAAGCCCCTTGAACAACCGCACACCCATTCTCCATAGTTTCATTGAAAAATCAGGGTCTGAGTACATACCGGGTGTGAATTCTGTACTATAACCACCTATCATATCCCAGGTATCCTTGTGTACAATATTGGGTGGCCAGGTGGCGCCTTGCCAGTCGCTCATAGGCAGGCTACTAAATTCATGCAGCAATTGCTGTTCATTAAATGAGACAATGTCGGCGCCATAATTTTTTTCAATGGAACATTTGCTTTGCGCTTTGGGTTCAATGGCGGTAGCGGAGAAAAAGAAGAAGTTATGTGGTGCGTTTTGTATTTCGTCGTATAATGGTGCATCCCATCCGGGGCAAACATACATGTCATCGTTCAGGTAAAGGATATAATCTGTTGTTGCCAGTGAACGGCAACTGTTTAATGCATAACAGACGCCGATATTTTCCGCACTGTAAGAATAGCTGATGTTTTGCTGTTCAGCCACCCATTCCAGTGTGCCGTCTTTCCCTTCATTAATATGTACAATGATTTCGTGTTCGTAAGTGGAATTACGGCGGATACTGCTGATGCACAATTGTAAATATGGCAGGTTGTTCCAACTGGGGATCAGGATGGAAAATTTGTGGTTTGTATTACTGCCGGTCTTTACTTTATTTATATTTACATTCATTCTTTGCAGTGTGAATTTTTTAAAATGTGATGTGCTTCAACGCCGGCGAGTTATAATGAGTAACATAAAACCGGCTAAAATTAAAACTATAAAATGATATTGCAGCAACCGGTTTCTGTGGCGCTTTGTACCTATAACGGTGGTCTATTTATTGAGGAGCAAATACATTCTATTCTCAATCAAACCTATCCTATAGCTGAGTTGGTCATTGTGGATGATCATTCTACTGACAATACCCCTGCTATTATTGAGCGGCTGGCAGCAGAAAATTCTTGTATCCGGTTTTACCGGAACCAGGCTAACCTGGGGTTTACTGCTAATTTCGAGAAGGCGCTATTGCTAACTCAACATGAAGTGATAGCCATAGCTGACCAGGATGATGTATGGCATAAACAGAAAATCGAAATTTTGTTGCAACATCTAACTGATAATTGTCTCCTTGTTTACTGCGATTCGATCCGTTTCAGCAACCAACTTCCGGAGAACCCTCAGCCCAACCGGAAAAACAGGCATATAGAAGGGAATAATCCCAAACAAATTGCAGTTTTCAATACCATCAGCGGACACGCAGTTATTATCAGAAAACAATTACTTACCTATGCCCTGCCTATTGCACCTACCGTATATTACGACTGGTGGCTGGCTATGGTGGCAATGTGTAATGGGGGTGTAAAATTTGTTCCGCAGATATTGGTATACCAGCGTGCGCATGCTGCTAATGTTACAATACGGCCTGAATTAAGCAATGCCGAACTAAGAACCCGTTTCAGAACAATGTTGAATGAGCACCTGTATCATTTTAGAATTATCGGAGGAATGAATGAGAAGGACAGGCATTTTTTTGAAACTTTGTATTTTTTGTGGCATCGCTCTCTATCACAAAAGATCAATTGGAAACTGTTTTTCTTCCTAATTCGTTACAGGCATGATATATTCTTTTATAAAGTGAGAAGGTTTGCTTTTATCTCGCAATTCAAGCATAGTTTTCTTTTTTCTTTCAGGCGATAAATATTTATTCTGCCCTTTAGTCTATTAACATTTCTATATGTCACCAAGGCTCAAAAATATGATCCCACTATCGCCTAATCAGTTTTAGTGAGAGATGTATTTTGTATAGAAATCTGAAAATTGTCTTATTAAAGATCTCCGGCTGCTCCATATTCGGCATATGCCCTGCGTTTGGAATAATTGCAAATTCAGCATTTTCAATTTGTGCTGCAATGTCTTTCATCTCGCTAACAGGGGTAAAAAAGTCATTATCGCCAACAATTACCAATGCCGGCACTTTGATCGATCGCAAATAGCTATAATTGTCTCTTCTTTCTGCCCGGCCTCTATGTGCGGTAACTGCTCCTTCTGTCTTAGTCGTTACCATCATTTGATACAGGGGCTGATAGATGGCTGTATTATTATTGGTGGTGTTTTTATGCAGGTATTTATGAATGTCGTTTTCAGTATATTTCTTCATTCCGATTGCTTCCATGCTATCTGCCAGCTGTAACCTGTTTTTGTAAGTGGTTTCATTTTCAGCAGATGGATTGCTGTCACAGATAATTAAGCTAAGGGTACGATGAGGGAAAAGCCTCGCAAACTCCACAATAATTTGCCCACCCATGGAAAGCCCGATCAGGTGAACTTTTTCAACTCCTAAATCGTCAAGAAGTATCGCCAGGTCCAATGCCTGTTCTTCAATAAATATTTTGTCAAATTGATAGTCAGTTTTGCCATAATCTTTGAGGTCGGGTAAAATAAGCCGGAAATTTTTCAATGTGTCAAGTTGATAATCCCACATGGAATGATCAAAAGGATGTCCGTGAACCAGCAAAATAGTTTCTTTGTTTTACTGGTTTAGTTCTTTGTAAAAATGATTATTTCCGCGAATTTTCAGCTGCGTCATTGGCGTTAACCTGTTTTTCTCTTTTCCACCACTTATATCCAATAAAACCCATAATCGCGAGGGGGGCGGCGGCAAGGTAAATAATGGCTGAATTTAAGGCTTTGGCCGGCCCTTCGCCCAATTGAGAAGCGGTTTTAGTACAAATAGAGCATTGCGCGTTCAAAAGCTGAAAGCTGAAGGCACAAAACACAAAGCACAACAACCATATCCACCCCTTCTTTTTCATATCAAACGATTTGAACCGCAAAGGTAAGTAGAATCCTGGTATTCGTTCAGACTACAAGCCACCTGTCAAATTGGCCGGGCCAGTACAACCACCTGGCGCGCCAACTTGTTATACTGGACAGTTCAACTTACTATGCTGACCAGTTCAGTACAACCACCTGGTGCACCAACTTGTTATACTGGACAGTCCAGCTTACTATACTGACCATTTCAGTATAACCACCTGGCGCACCAACTTACTATACTGGACAGTCCAGCTTACTATGCTGACCAGTTCAGCACAACCACCTGGTGTACCAACTTACTATACTGGACAGTCCAGCTTACTATACTGACCAGTTCAACTTACTATGCTGACGAAGTCAGCCACACCACTTGACGCGTCAACTTTTTAAGCTGACCGGGGATTTGGAAGTCTTTAAGGGAAAAGTGAATCATTTTACCGTAATGGTCGCCTTTAACTTATTATATCCTGTTGCAGCATCCCATAGATCTGTATTGGCAAGGCGGATGGCATATGCTGGCCGGGATGCGATTGAACTGTATTTATCCGGCATAAATAAATATAGTTCATATGTGCCGGCTGTTAATGAAGCGTCTGTTGCAATAGCAGTTTCAATTTTATTCACGCCGGTAAACCATTTGCGTATGTCTGTATTCAATGTATATGAGAATTCCTGACCACTTGTTTTATTCTTCAGCACCAGCTTAACCGGCCTTTCATTAAAAGGAGAAGCATAACCAATATTATTGATTGTCAGGGTTATAGGTATAGTGCTTCCTGCTTTTATTTCTTTCTGGTAAACGAATTCCCTCAGCACAAAGCGATAGCCCAGTTTTTTCCTGATATTGTCCATGCAGCCGCCGGTTTGCCAACGATTATTCACGGCATTGTTATAAGCACAGTTTAAATAGCTGTAATGAAGGCTGGCCATTTCAGTTTCAACAATACCTGCGGACTCACAATTATTCTGTGGACTATAAGCATCATCACAGGTTTCACCGCCTACTGCCACATATTTGCTATCTGATTTTGCATAAGCCCTTAATACATTATTAGCGCTTTGACGTGGAGTTGATGAATTGCCATAATCTTCATAGGTTCCATAATCGTCCACGCCGGATAAAAAGCAATCATTGTGATAGCCGATCCTTGCTTTATCCAGGCCATTAAAGGCTTCTGATTCTATCAAGGCAGGAACGCTGACTGTTGCATTTATTCCATAAACAAAACGTTGTTTTATTTGCGGATAACGTACCTGTATCATCCTGTCCTTAGGCACAGCATCCAGCAATGCTTTGATTATTTCATTCCTGTGCTGCCAGTTATTATCCAATAGTTTACTTTGCCCGTTTTGAGAAGCATCTCCATAATAATCCGTGTAATAATTTTCACCCCATGTGCCCATCAGACCTAATTGCACCACAGCAATCACGTCAGCTGCATCTGTAAATATGGGTTTTAATTGTGAAAGGTGTTGCAACACAATACTTTTTGAAGCATCGCCGTATGGCGGACAGATAAACCTTTCCGGGCAACTGCCTGCGGTAACTGAAGTGGTATAGACAAACCGTGGAATTAATTTTACACCTGCAGCACGTGCTATGTCAAAATCATTTTTAACGGATCGCAGAAAAGAAGCTGATAATGCCGAATTTTTAAATAAATCCATTATAAAATACCGGAATATCAATGTGCTGTACACCTGGTAATTACCACCATTTGCCTGGCTCAATCCGCGCCATTGCTGTAACTGTGATTGTATCAATGGTGCATAGTTGCCTGCACTTGTTTCTGTATAACGGTAAAATCCCCGTTCAGGATTGGCAAAATCATCCGCGCTTTCCGTATAAGAAACGGTAGCTGTTTCATTTGATACCTGATCGGGGTTTTTTGATTTTGAGCACGCAAGCCATATAACAGTAATGCTTAAAACAAACCAAAACTTAATAACCAGTTTTTCTTTAGGTGAAAACATGAGGTAAATTTAGCATTAGTACTGTACTATGAATTTGAATGTTTTTGCCTCCCTGCTTCCTGAAACTTTAAGCAGGTAAGTACCACTGGCAAACCCTGCCTGCTTCAGGTTATTCAGCCTGATCGTATTGGGTCCTTCTGTCACTTGCGCCTGCTTTTTCAGCATTAAGCGGCCGTTGAGGTCCCATATTTCAACAGTAACCACATCTTTATACTTTTGTGTTACCTGAATAGTAAGGTCGTTTACAGCGGGGTTTGGATACAACGAATAAGTATGCTTCAATGCTGTTTCTTCAGCAGCATTAGCACCAAACGCAGTTATCCTGGCGGCAGGGCTGGTGCCACATGTCAGAAGCTCTAATGCACCGGCATCAATTCGGTTGCACAGGATCCTTGTGTTAAAGCTAAAATCATAATTACCTGAATTGGTCGACGATGGGTTGCCAATATTATAGGCGGCAGAACCCGCAACCAGCTTAAACCTGTCCGGAAATACAGTGCCTCCGACAAATACAGGATCAGGTGAAGGTACAGTTGCTAATTCGAGGGCCACAGAATTAGAATCCAGGCCAACTGTAGTTTTATAATTGGCAAAATTGTAGGTGTTGCCTGTAAAGCCCGCTGCGGCAAAATCATAATTAATACTGTTATTATAACCTGGCTCAATATAGAAAAGGTTGTAATTCCAGTCGAGCAGCGTATTAATGTTTGAATTTATAAGTGCAGTGCCGGTATATGAATTGGTTTTAAATGGTTGCAATGCAATGATTGGTTTCCCTTTTCTTGACCTGAGGATATTATTCTGCAATACAATCTTCGCACCCGGTGCATCGGTACTGTTACTCAACCGTTGCGTAATTAGTTCAGAGGCGTCACCAAAAGTATTATTAACTGGTACTCCGCCCTGAAATATGATAAGTCCTGAAGCATCTTTTTTAGGGAGCAATGTTATTGCCTGGGTATTATTCCTATAAAAGGTATTATTCAGCACTTTTGTATTTTCTACCCATGCGCTGTCAGCATTGCTGCCCAAAACCATTCCTGTCCATACATTATCATAGATAATATTGTTGCGGATAATATGACCGCCGGAATGACTGTTATGTGTTTCGTTGCCAATTGAAAGGCCAACATGGTTATTATATACTTGATTTCTTTCCACTAATACATTCCTGGCCCCATCCAGGTAAATACCGGCAGAAGCCGCAATAGGGGAAAGGCAGTTATAAACTTTATTATCAGTAATAGTACCGTTACGGGAATAGTTTTGTGAGGCAGGTGTATGAAAACCGTTGGCCGGGTCAAGCACCCATGCATAATTCCCCGCAGCTACAATACCAATATTTTTGATATCATGCACCAGGTTATTAATGACTTTAAATGTATCCAAATAACCATTCATGGTCACAGCTTCAGTCCAACCTGGTATACAATGATGAACTTCATTTCCATCAACAGTAATATCCTGCATGGCATAAAGTTCTGTGCCCAGCACATTAACAGGGCCGGCATTATCATTTGGCCATGCATTCCTTACTATCTTTTTTTCAGCTTCAGTCAGGCTGCTGTCTGCTTTAAAAGGGTCTACCTGTGAAGTCCAGGAGATATTACTGATATCATTATCGAATACATTAATGTGGCGGCAATCGCTTACGATCTGAACGCCGAACTTTACATCTTTTCTTGCTTCATAGATGGTGTCTCCATAGGGTGTTCTGACAGGCTGCCCATTATACATGGCCATTACAGTGGGTACAGTGGCTGTATAAGTTCCGTCTGTATTCTTCCATTTGGTAGAATCGGGATTACAGCGCAAGTTCTGAATAGTAAAATACTGAAGTTTAACATAGCTTGCACTATCCGTAAAACTTACAATGGCGGCAAACATCTTTTTGTACAAACTGTCGCCATTTATAATAGCGGCAAATGGAACCTCCGATTTTATGGTAAGCCACTTCCCGTTAGTCCCGCAATTGTACCGGTTAATAAGGATCAGGTCATTACCAGTAGGATAATAGGCACCTGATTTAACAATGATCACTTCGTCTGTAACCATACCTGCGAGCCCATTCTGTTGCCGTTTGTCAAGCGCTTTTCTTATCGTTTTGAATGGCTGTGCAGATGAACCAGTTTCGGTGGCGCCGGTATAATTGGCGTTAACATAAATAGAGTCTCTTCTCTGCGATAAGACACTCGCAGGATACAAAGTGCAGCAAATTACAATTGCCGCAAATGTGTGGTAGATATTTACTTTCATTTTAATTTTTTTGGCTAATGATTTGCTCAAATAGTTACTGCCTTTCTTTGGTAAGATTATTCACTCATATCTAAGAAAAAAGCAGGGGTGCCAGGGTCCGGGATAATGCCAAGTGTAGCACTCCAGTCAGATTTGGTAGCTGTAATGCCAAGTTTCAAGCCTTTACCTGTAAGCCCTTTTACTTTAGAGCGGATTAGTTTCCCTTCAAATTTTAAGATGCCACCGCCTTCCTGTACCGTACCAATTTGGTAATAGTCTGTGATGGATTGAGGATCGAAAGAAAAGCTGTTTTGAGCGCCTGTATGATAAAACATATCAAACCAATTATTAAGTACGGCTCCTTCCAGTAACACATCAATACCAGCTCCTTTCGCCACCCATGTTATTAACCCTGTTGCAGGAGAATTATCGGTATCAAGATAGAAATCAAAAATATCTCCATTGGCTTTGGCAGATGCCATTTCAATATAGAAATAAACATTCTCTGCGTCGTAGTCCATTTTTAATTTTCGGAAAACTCCGCCACCAGCGCCTGACACCCTTACATTGTGTGTTACAGTATCCCAGTCTGAAAACGAATTGTCATTTAATTTAACTGATGAACTTTTAGCAAGGCGTATCACTGTTGACCCTTCATTGGTTTTGCCATTGCCAGAAGTTGCATACAAGGTAGAAACATATTTCCCTTTACCGGGATACGTGTGAACAGGGCTTACATCTGTAGAAGAAGTGCCATCGCCAAAATCCCATTTATAGGAAGTGGCGCCATTTGTTTTGTTGCTGAACTTTACAGTGTACGCATCGATTGATGTACTAAAGAAAACATCCGGCCCCGGGTCAACTGTATCTTTTTTGCAGGATTGCAGCAATAGTAAGAACCCAAAGGGTATCATTGCATAAGGAATATATTTAATTGCTTTCATAAAAATTAGTTTGGTTTATCTGATGATTATTGCTAACAATTGAATTATTGATTTTGAGTACACAAAGTGTTGACCTGTATCTCATCAATCGGTAAATAATAAATAGTCCTGTTATTCGTATACGGAATGAGCATATTGGCATAACCAACAGGTTGCTGGGCAAGATTGATATCTGATTCTTTTAAGCCTGCAAGGTGGTAACCCCAGTAAGTGCGGTTCAGTGTCTGTTTATTCCTGTATACATCAAACACCCTGTGACCTTCGAATGCCAGTTCAACCCTTCTTTCTTTTAATACCACATCCAAAGCTGTTTTGCCGGACGGTAACTGCTGGTTGTATAAGTTTGAATCCAGGCCCCTGTTTCTCCGGATCATATCCACATCATTCAATGCACCGGATATATTACCGGTTTTAGCTTTAGCTTCTGCACGGTTTAAATACATTTCTGCTAACCTGAACATAATAGGAGAGCTGAGCGTTGGGCTGTTTCCCTGGAGAGAGAATTTAGATATATAGTAGATATCTATCCCATTCTTCTTTTGTACTACCCCAGAACCATTTTTTAACGGCACTATGTATTTCCATCGCACATCATTAGGCTGACTGCTCATGGTATCTCTCAAAGATTTTGATGCATACTCTTCTCCCCAGCCTGAATTGCCATCGGAATAAATCATGGAAGCAATGGAGCCAAATTTTCCATAATCATCTGCATTACTGAAGGCAATGCAAAATATTGTTTCGCTTCCGGCTTGTGCATTTGCAAATAAGACAGGATAAGTAGCTGCTGTTGTTAAAGAAAACCTGCCGGAGCTGATCACTTTGTCTGCGTATTCAATGGTTTTGGAATTATCTTCTTTATACAGGTATACCCTTGACAATAATGCCCAGGCCGCTTCTTTTGAGGCAAATTGCACACCTCTTTGCTGGTTCATTAAAGAGGCTGCTTTTTCAGCGTCAGTGATGACAGCATCATATACTTCTTTAACTGTTGCTCTTGCTTTTTGTGAAGCATCGGCGGTGGAAGTCCTGATAATTATCCCGGCAGCATTAGGGTCAATGGTATAAGGTTTAGCAAAAACCTTTAGCAGGTTAAAATGAACAAAAGCCCTTAAAAAGTAGCATTCACCCATCAATTGTTGTGTTGCAGCATCCGGGTTGGTAATTTTTGATGCTGCTTCAATCACCGTATTTGCATCATTAATTATTTTATAAGAAATGTACCAAAAATACCTTGAGTTGGTTTGTGCGGGTGAATGATTCAACGTAAAGCTGCTCATAAAGGGGTCAGTAGTTACCTGGCCGCATACTATATCATCACTTGCGAAATCAGACATCTGAAAATATTGCCTCAGGTACATGAAGTTAAGGTCAGACGTTCCATTAAAAGGAACGTGGTCTTTAAATAACGAATACGCTCCGTTTACGGCACTGGTCAATCCTTCTTTTGTTTGGACTAATGAATTGGTTGTGATGGCATCGCTTGGAGAAAACTCTTTTACACAACCTGAAGCAAACAAGCTAATACCAGCGGACAGAATTATAATTTTTTTCATTGTTGAATGGTTTTAAAATCTCAGGTTAATGTTGAATAAAAACTGGCGATTATTGGGATATTTAAAATCAGACACACCTGGTGTTACATATACTCCGGGCGTAATGGTAGTTTGGGGATCCTGTCCGAGGAATTTGGTAAACGTATATACATTATCCGCGCTGACAGAAACAGTAACGCCATTCAGTTTTAATTTCCTCACACAGGCGTTGGGCAGGGAATAAGCGAGTGTAATATTTCTGATGGACAAAAAGCTGCCGTCTTTTAAATACCTGCTGGAAGTCTGCGTAGCATTGGCAGCATTTTGCGGACTGGGATTGGTTGCATTGTCGCCAGGTTTGGTCCATATGCTGTAACCCTTTGGCAATACTATCTGGTTCATATAAGGCTCGCTCCCATCATTCATTAAAAAGCGAAGGCTATTGCTCAACACTTTGTTGCCGGACAAGAAATAAGCGTTCACACTTAAAGAAATGTTCTTATAACGTACCAGGTTGGTCATTCCTCCCTGGAATTTAGGCAATGCAGAACCGACTTCCTGGTAGGTAGCCTGCGCATAATCAGCAGTCAGTTCAGTCTTACTAACATTACCCTGTGCATCTTTGGTCTGTTTTTCCCACTGCGGCTGGCCGGTTGCGCTATTTACACCTGTCCATTTAGGCATATAAAATTCATACAGGTTGCCGCCATTACGGTATATCTGTGAAATAGCCCATGAGCCTGTCTTGACAATCGGACTTGGCAGGCTGCGTAGTTTATTATTGTTGAAATTGATATTGAAGTCTGTTGTCCACTCAAAATTTTTAGTTTGGATATTGATAGTGTTCAACCCAAGTTCAATGCCTTTGTTTTCAATTTCACCGGAATTTTCCCAGCGTTGTTCAAATCCAATTGAAAGCGGCTGAGAAACCTGCAGCAACAGATTTTTAGTAAGGTTGCTGTAAACATCTACTGTAATACCCACCCGCTTAAAAAAGCTTATGTCAATACCCGCGTTAAGCTGGTATTTACTTTCCCAGGTGAGATTTGGACTGGGTAGCTGCAAGGGTGTGGCGGCGACTTGTGCGTTATACTGGCTGGATAAAGAATACAGGCCGAGATAACGGGAAGCGCCGATGTCCTGTGTACCGGTAATACCGTAGCTGGCACGCAGCTTAAGGTTGTCTATTATTTTGCTATGGAAAAAGGATTCATTGCTTGCCAGCCATGCAGCAGATATAGCCGGGAAAGATGCATTGCGGTTTGATCGGGGGAAATTAGAAGAGGCGTCGACCCTGTAAGAAGCAGTTGCAAAATATTTATTAGCGTAACTGTAATTTACCTGGGATATCAACGACTGGATGGTGCTTTCATTATTAGACCCCGTAACCCTTATATTATTTGAAACAACATTTAAAACACTTAAACCGGCAGGCAATCCTCTTCCTGACCCTCCCTGTAGTTCTGTTCTGCTTTTTTCAAATGCAACACCAGCCAAACCACTGATACTGTGGTTGCCTTTACTGAAGTTAAACTTGAGAAGATTGTTAGAAATGAGACCATAATTTAGCACATTGGTTTCATCTAAGTACCCGGTAGTATGAAATGCACCGGCCACCACCGGTGAAAAATAATTACTGCCTTTATTGTATCCGGCGGCAAGCCTGTTGCTGCTGCTGAAACTTAACCAGCTCGTAATACCAATATTCAAAGCCATATCATAGTTGACATCAAACCCCTTGTAAGGGTGGTTGGAATTTTGAATGGTATGTACGGGGTTTACTTTATCCCTGCTCCACCATTTAAAAGAAGAATTGCCATCAACATATAACGCTTTACCTGAGCTATCATAAGGATTATCCCATGGAAGGTTAAGGTAAGCATAGTAAATATCATTGTAATCGTAACTTCTGCCGCTTGAAGCGTTTAAATTAATATTATTGGTGATGCTGACCCTTCCGTTAAAACGATACGTGGTGTTGGCCCGCAAATTCAACCGATGAAAATTGGTATTCATAAACGTGCCATTTTCATTGTAATAAGAAACGCCAAAATAGTAATCGGTTTTTTCAGATTTGGCAGCTACGGAGAAATAGTGGTTCTGGATGATGGCCGGTTTGAAAAGTGTAGTGAGCCAGTTATTATTTTGAGCGCTTAGTGAACGAGGCCGCTCACTGTAAAACTTAAGGAGGTCAATTTTATAAGAATTGCCGGTATCTGTTGGAACATAATCGCGATATAGTTCTTTCTGATAACTATACAACTGGCTTCCATTCATCATTTTCATTTGACCAAAATCGGGAGTGCGAAAACCTGTGGTAATTTTCGCCTCATACTGTGGTTTACCTGATTTTGCTTTTTTGGTACTGATAATAATAACACCGCCATTAGCCTGCGAGCCATACATAGCGGTAGCGCCTGCATCTTTTAATACAGTAACACTCTCCACATCATTAGGGTCATAGTTGCCTCCAATAATGCCATCTACTACAAATAATGGAGTTTGTGTGGCATTAACAGATGAAATACCACGTAAACGTATTTCAGCAACAGAACCAGGGACGCCGGAACTGTTGATGACCTGGAGACCGGCAACCTTTCCCTGAAGCATGCTTCCTATATCATTGGTGGCAACATCTTTCAGCTTTTTTGCATCAATAACCTGTACTGCACTGGTAAGCTCGCTTCTTTTTTTATCGCTGTAACCAACAACTACTATTTCGTCGAGCTTGTTTATAAAAACTTTAAGCCTGGCGTTGATGATCGTGTTTTGCTTCACCGGTATTTCCAGCGCCTGGTATCCTTCAAAAGAAAACACAAGTATGGCATTATTATCTGCAACTGTAATGACATACTCGCCCTTATCATTGGCAACCGTCGTTTTTTCTGTTCCCTTCACTTTTACGGTGACGCCTGCAATCGGTTCCTCCTTTTCGTTGACTACTTTTCCCTTAATGCTAATTAATGCGGCGGATGGCGGAGGGGCGTTTTCACCGGTGAGGGGCGGTCCCTGATCTAAGTCGGAGGCTGGTTTAAGCCCTATTACCACGGTCGTTTTGACCAGGGTATAGGTAAGCGGCTGATTTTTAAAACAGGCTTCAAGTGCCTGCACGATAGACGCATTATGAAGCTCAATATGCACTTTCCCGGCTTTTTTGAGCCATTCATCGCGGTACACAAAGGTGTAGCCGCTTTGTTTTTTAATCTCTCTGAACACTTTTTCCAGCGTAGCGTTCTTTTCCGAAAGCGAAAGTGCTTGCGTATAGCCTTTGGCTGATACCTGGAGGCAGGCTGCGAACAATAAAATGGCGGTTAATTTCATAACTCGCACTGTTTTGGTTAGTACCCCACAGCCTAAATAGCCGGGGCAACAAAGAGCCGGTAATTGCATAACTTTGTTTTGTTTGGGTTAATTAATAAGCAGTCCTTGATCGAATTGTTTATATACAGGGTTAACCCGGGCATTTTTGCCGGAAGTGCTCGCTACACTTCCGGTTTTATTCTCCCGTGGTTTTCCAACTTGTATTCCTTAGTCAGATACCGTTAACTTTCTCCCCTCTATTTCACATTGAACGCCACTTAAAGCCAACACTTTCAACACTTCTGAAAGGTTCAGGTTCCTTGGCACTTCACCTGAGATCGTTCCTCTTGGCGGATTCCCTTTGTAAATTACTTCTATATCATACCAGCGGGATATCTGTCGCATAATAGAGGCCACATCGGCATTGCTCAATTCGAAAATCCCGTTTTTCCAGGCAATAACCGCTTCTACATCAGCAGGTAATACCTTGATGGAAGTACCGCCGTTTACCCTTGAAGCTTGTTCGCCAGGCTTGATGATAACACTTGCAGAACCGCCCGTAATTTTTACTGATCCTTCTAATAAGGTTGTTTTGCTGGAAGCTTCATCGTCATAAGCATTAATATTGAAATGAGTACCAAGCACCGTTATTTCCTGGCTGGTTGTTTTTACAACAAAAGGTTTTTTCGCATTATGCGCCACTTCAAAGTAGGCCTCGCCGGTAATTTCAACCATCCTTTCATTTCCGGTAAAACTGAGCGGGTAACGAATGGAAGAAGCGGCATTGAGCCAGACTTTAGATCCATCGGGCAAAGTCACCATCCACTGCCTTCCTTTATCAGTGGCAATGGTATTGTATACCAATTCCGCTGCTTTACCCTGGTAACTGATCTCCCCGTCTTTTTTTATAACCTGTACCTTTTCGTCGCTGGTTACCAACCCGTTCCCGGTGTTGTCGAGTATGATTTTTTGACCATTTGACAAAGTGAGCACCGCTCCATTATGGCCCGGCGCTACGTCGTTTTTATATTGTTTTACCTGCGCCGACTGATGTGTTGACGGATGACCGATAAACCAATAGGCACTTCCGGCTAATACAAAAAGCAGTACGGCAGCGGCTGCATAACGGTACCAGCCCGTTTTAAGTAAATGAGTGCGGGATGCGCTTGTTGTTTCTTCCAGCTTCCTGATCTGTGCATCATTTTGGGTTTCCTTGCTATTTGCATCAGTTATTTTACTCCAAACCTTCAGCGCCCTGTCTTCTGTCCATGTGTGTGGTATTCTATCGCGATACTGATCCCAGGATTCATCGATGAACTGCAGTATCTCTTCATCATATATATTGTCTTTCAATGAATTGCGTAATTCATCCCACTCCTCCTGAGACAGGTGCTGACGCTTGAATTTGTCAAATAAGGTATCGAATCGCTCTTGATCCATGAAAGGGTGTTTTCAGGTTACTATAATAAAGACTGATGAGAAAATGGGATGGGTCAATAGGCAAGGAAAATAAAATAATATTAATTTAACCCAGCGCCAGGCAGATGCAAACAGGAAGTGCTACGCAAGGGTGCAACTGATTACTAACATAAGATCGGATAAACTTCCGCGCCAGGTTCAAATGACGCTTTACCGTTTCTCTGGATAGATGCATCGAAAGGGCAATTTCATTATAACTCAGCTCTTTTTCTTCCGCAAGCATATAGACCTGCTGTTGTTGAGGAGGAAGCTGACTGATGGCAGACTGCAGTATCTTTCGATACTCTTTCTCTTCAGCCAGATGGAAAGTGGTGGTATCATTGGACACAGTACTTTCTTTGATTGCAGCCAATACTTTGGTTTCCAGTGTAACTTTCTTAAAATAAGAAAATACGGCGTTACGGGTAAGGATAAAAACAAAATTCTCTAAATTTTGCACGAGGGGTAAAGTTTTCCGTCCTGACCATAATTTTACAAAAATGTCTTGTACGATATCTTCTGCCTGAAATGGATCTTTCAATAAATTAACTGCAACCCCATATACAACCGGGCTTATTTTTTCATATAAAATATTGAATGCCTCTTCGTCATCCTCAGCTATTTTTTGCAAAATTTCTTTTTCATTATGAAACACTATGCTGCTCACTACCTGTGTTATATTTTGCTGAAGTTAATTAAAATAAAAAACCGCAATAGTGAAAAAATCATCCCTTCCTCACTCCAGGCGCCTTTATTTGTAGATTATTAGACGGTATCTGGTTAATATGAGCCAGTTTGCACCTGGTTCATCCATTTCAGTATCTGATGGTTTTTGCAGCGGAGGATATTTAGATAAACCGCAAGGGGTCACTATTCGGCAGAGAGATATGGGCCGCTTAGCGATGCGTGTAACTACCTGTAATATAATACTTAAAATTATTACTAACTTTCTTCCTCAACCTTATATTTTATGACCCAGCGCAGAAAATTCATACAGCAGATTGGCCTGGTAGCCGGGGCGTTCTCTGCCAACAGCTTGTTTAACCAGCTTCATGCAGCCGAATGGGAGCTGGCATTACAGAAAGCTAAACTAGCCTCTCCTGAAACGCTCGCTGCAGATGAAGATTTCTGGACGGTAATACAACAATCTTTTACTGTTAGTCCCAATATCATTAACCTGAACAATGGCGGGGTAAGTCCTTCGCCAAGGGTGGTACAGGAAGCAGTGGAACGGTACAATAAGTTATCGAACGAAGGGCCCTCCTATTTTATGTGGCGGATATTGGACCAGGGAAGGGAGCCTTTACGGTATAAACTGGCTACATTAGCGGGTTGTTCGCCTGATGAGGTTGCAGTAAACCGCAACGCTACGGAAGCGTTGAATACGGTTATCTATGGAATGGAACTGAAACCCGGCGACGAAGTGATCGGTACCAAACAGGATTACCCCAACATGATACAGGCATGGCGGCAACGGGCTTTGCGTGATGGTATCAGGTACACACAACTCAATTTTGATTTTCCGATCGAGGAGGAAGACGAGATTGTTGCGGTTTATGAAAAAGCCATCACCCCAAAAACAAAGATCCTCCATGTAACGCATATCATCAATTGGGTGGGGCAGATCATGCCGGTAAAGAAGATATGCCAGATGGCACACCGGAGGGGGCTGGAAGTAATTGTAGACGGCGCTCATTCTTTTGGACTGCTTGATTTTAAAATCCCGGACCTCGAATGCGATTATTTTGGCACCAGCCTGCATAAATTCCTGAGCGCTCCTATCGGCAGCGGCATGTTATGGATCAAAAAGGAAAAAATTGAAAAGATATGGCCGCTGCTATGCAATGGCGAGCCCCGCAGTAAGGATATCAGGAAGTTTGAAACCCTTGGTACGCGCAGCTTTCCTATAGAGCAGGGTATTGGGGAAGCAGTTAACTTTCATACAGCAATTGGCAGCAAGCGAAAAGAGGAGCGCATCCGTTACCTGAAAAATTATTGGGCCGAAAAAGCCAAAGACATCCCCAGAGTAAAAATTCATACTTCTTTAAAATCGCCCTATTCCTGTGCCATTTGTGGTGTAAGTATAGAAGGGATGAAGCCTGCGGAATTAGACAGTGCACTATTTGATCGATATAAAATTCACACGGTAGGCATTGTTTGGGAAAACATCAGTTGTGTGCGTATTACACCGCATGTATACACGAGGATTGCCGACCTGGATAAATTAGTGCAGGCAATTGAAACAATAGCAGAAAGAAGGAAAAAGGCTGAATGGTAATGTAGGATGTAGGATTTGGTGATGTACGATTTAAAAACAAATCATCAAATCCCACATCACCAAATCCAAAATCACTAAATCCCACATCAGTGTTACGATGCTTTCACCGGAGCGCTCACAGCAGCAGCCATCTTTTTCTTACCGGGTTTAGCCGGGCGGGTTTTGCCGAATGAACCCTGGAATCTTTTACCTTTTCCTGTTTTTTTATCACCTCTGCCCATGGTATTGTTTTTAGTTTGAATAATGAATGAATGGCAAAAATAGAAAAACCCCGCGTAATGCGGGGTTCAATTCTTTTAAAGAGCTGAAATCAGATCTTAGCGCTTAATTCTTTACCTGCTTTGAAGCGAGCAACTTTTTTAGCCTTTATTTTGATGGTTTCACCAGTCTGTGGGTTACGACCGGTACGTGCAGCACGTTTAGATACGGAGAAAGTACCAAAACCAACCAGGGTTACTTTGTCGCCTTTTTTCAGTGTTTTAGTTACTGTGTCAACAAAAGAATCCAGGGCAGCGTTGGCCTGTGTTTTAGTTACACCAGCGTCTTCAGCGATCTGTGCGATTAATTCGGCTTTGTTCATAGATGTGTTTTTAGATTGTTTTGATTAAGAAAAACAAATTTATTCGCTTTTGTCAATCGACAAAATATTTTTCAGTTTTTTTATACCCTTTTTAGTTACCATCAAACACCCTGCCGTAAAGGATTTCAGCCGATTTGAATAAGAGGGTAAACCCGCTTTTTACTCGCTTTTATGAGCTGAAATGCTTACTGTACAAGGGTTTCAGCGTTAGTTCAATGAAATTCAGTTCCCAAGCGGGTTTCAAAAGAATATAACGAAGATTTGGTATTGTCAAAATCCTTTTGCAAAACTATCCACACTCAATTCACAACCTGCATTAATGAGCGGAATGCCACAAAATTGCTCCCCCATTGGTTCAGCGCGTCCTGCCGTAACAGGGATGCGTGCTTTGCTATAAACCTGTCATAGTCTTCCCTTGTTGCTGCATGGTATTGTATGGCATAAGTGGGGCCCTCCGTTTCATCTGTTTCCAGAACCCGCACAAAGCGGTAGCTGGTAAAGCATCCGCAACACATGAGATCAGGTATATGCTTCTCCTTCATCCACTGCACCCAGGCTTCATGTATGGACCAGTTGACTTTGGTGGTTACATTGTAAATGAACATATTGGCGTGTTTGTTAAACTATTTCTGCATAAATAGGACAGTGATCACTGTGTTTGACATCGGGGTAAATGGCGGCTGCTTTTACCTTTGCTTTCAGCGGGTCTGTGACAGTGATGTAATCTATGCGCCAGCCTTTGTTCTGCAAACGAACAGACGGAAAACGCTGGCTCCACCAGGAATATGCACCCCTGGTATCCGGGTTCAGGTGGCGGAAACTGTCCGTCCATTGATGGCTTAAGAACATGTCCATCCAAGCCCTTTCTTTAGGGAGGAAACCGGAAGAATTCTTATTCCCTTTTGGATCGTGTATGTCAATTTCTTTGTGTGCAATATTATAGTCACCAGTTAAGATCAACTTTGGCCTTTTCTTTCGCAACTCCTCCAGGTGTGCAAAGAATTCATCGAGCCACTGGTATTTGTATGTTTGCCTTTCGTCACCACTGGTGCCTGAGGGGAAGTAGGCATTGATTAAAGTAATATCGCCAAAATCAGCCCTGATCACACGTCCTTCAAAATCACTTTGTTCTATCTGGCTGCCATAGATGATAGTATCGGGTTTGATCTTTGTAAAGATGGCCACGCCGCTATAACCTTTTTTCTGGGCAGAAAACCAATAGGTCTGGTAGCCATGGTTTTCTATGGCCTGCACATCAACATCCGTTTCTGTTGCTTTGGTTTCCTGCAAACAGATGATATCGGCCGGGTTGGTTTGCAGCCAGTCAGTAAGCCCTTTTTTCATGGCAGCCCTGATGCCGTTGACATTGTAAGAGATAATACGCATAACATATCAATTGTATGATTCAAAAAAACGGGTGAACCCGATGATGAATAACTGGTTTAATAATTCAGGAGATAAAGATGCATCAAAAAGCACAAACCGCTCCGGCATAAATTTTCCCTGGGCAATACATACTGTTCTGGCATTGTAAGTGATGATCTTAACGGCGTTATCGGGGCTGGACCTGATTGTAAAACTGTTTTTCCCGATCATTCCCCCAATGGTATAATTGTACTGGAATGGCGCCCACTGCTCCCGCTGCCAGAGCCTGGTTATGGAGGTTGAATCAAAGCCGTTCCAGACTTTAGTGAGAAATATCTTATTCCCCGGCTCCTGCACAAAACGATCGATGGCAAATATGGCAATGGTATCCTTGTCACGTAACAGGTAATTCAAATTGCCGGGTGTAAAATTGATGAACCGGGCTTCGTTGGATGCACCGGGATTTATTTGTGCCAGCAACTGCAGCAGGTAGTTCCTGTCACGCACCACATCTCTTGATTCCTGTTGCAGGAAAACAAAATCGGAACGCGATAAGTCTTGCGCACTTTTGATGGCAGTTACAATCTGCTTCGGTAACTGATCTGCATCTCTTCTTCTTAATTTGATCTTTCGGTAAACGGCTTCTCCAAAGCGGATCATTTCCTGCTGCTGGTTGTGCCCGTACACGGCAATGTCTTTTTTTGCAGCAACATAAGTCCTGGGTTGTGATGCTATTTGTGGACTGATCACATTGTCCACTACAAATGCCGGGGAGGCTTTCATGCTGACCTGTTCTACTTCGTTACCGGGGTTTAGTAAAATATCAAGCCCCGTTTTCAGCATTTCGGTAAATGCTTTGGGACTGATGTTTACTTTATCGGCTATCATGCCAATACCAGGCGTATCTCCCTCCGCAACTAATAGGGTGAGTGTTTTATTTAACAGTATTTGTTGCCTGCTATTGACAAGCAATGCAGTTAAATGGAAAACGGTTTTCGTTTGTTTTACCTGGTTGGTGTCGATGATCAGTTGCGGGTCAAGGTAAAAATACATGGTGGCCGGAGCAGACTCCCTGATATCAAGGAAGAGATGCAACAAATTGCTGTCAGGGTTGTTGAAAACTCCTTTTTGCTTTTCGGCGCCGTTCGCTGAAAGCTGCCATCTAAGCGAGCCGGTATCGGCAACGGGCAAGTGCCAGTATTGCTGTGTGATGATGTTCAGGTTGCCTGCAAATGCCTTCCTGGTTTCGGGTAACTGGCAATACAGCATTGTTAATTCCTGCACAGAAGAGCAGCGGATATGCTCCACAATTATTTTTTTCTGCGCCTGTACAGCGGTCAGTAAAAAAAGACTGAGTAAACAAAACAATAGTTTTCGCTTCATCATGCGTTGGCCTTGAAATAAGTTCAGGACTTGCAACAAATTTTATGCTAATTTGAAGCATAAATGAATATAAGAAGAGAATATGAAAAAAACAGAACGTATTATTCCGGCAAGGCAGTCGGTGTACTTAGAGGGGCCCAAGCCAAGGATCAATGAACTGGGGTTTGCCTGGCAAATATTCTGGCAATTTATTAAAGGCTTCAGAACATTGCACTTTCTCGGACCCTGTATTACCGTATTTGGGTCGGCAAGATTTGGCGAGGATCATCCGTATTATAAAGCGGCAAGAGAGTTTGGCAAAAGGATCGCCGCCTCAGGTTTTACTACCATGACAGGCGGGGGGCCGGGCATTATGGAAGCCGCCAATCGCGGTGCTTACGAGAATGGAGGGGCATCAGTAGGCTGCAATATTAAACTTGCCTTTGAGCAGCACCCCAATCCTTATATGCACAGGTGGATCACTTTCGATTATTTTTTTGTGAGAAAAGTGTTGCTGGTGAAATATTCTTATGCATTCATCATCATGCCGGGCGGCTTTGGAACAATGGACGAGTTTTTTGAAACAGTAACACTTGCCCAGACCAAAGTGATCAATGATTTCCCGATCGTGTTATATGGCAGGTCTTTCTTTCAACCCCTGATGGAAGCTATTGATGCCATGGTTGCCGCGGGCACCATCTCCCCGATAGATAAAAAACTGTTGTTCCTGACAGATGACATGGATGAAGCAATGCACCATATTGAAACCTATGTCAGGAAGAACTTTACAATTAAACCTAGGAAGAGGTTGTGGTGGCTGCTCGAAAAGCGTTAAAACCTAGGGTATTTTTTTGCCCATCGGAAAAGTATAGCCCAGGTTGAGGATCAGTTCATACGTGCCGAATGACTGCCTGGCCGTTCCTTTGTACACTTTCAGGTTGGAGTAACTGGCATAGTCCAGTTTGTTGGCAAATTCAAGGTAGACATGTTTGAAAAAGGTACCCCGCACTGCACCTTCGATCCCCATGTTCCATCCGCCAAATTGAAAACCGTCGTCGTTCTTCTGGCCAAATAAACTGTTCTCCACGTGCGGTATCACCGGGCCGATACCTGCTTTTCCCAATGCATCCAATTTGAACTGCCGGTTCCTGCTTTCATACCAGTTCCACCGCTTCACAATATTAAACAGTAGAAAGTTGGCCCCGTTGTTCAGGTAATAATAGAAACCATTGCTTTTGGAGAAATTAATGGTACTGTCTGTCTGCCTGCCATTCAGCCGTCCACTGATGGCCATCTGCTGTCCATCCTGTATGATGTGCTTGGTATGGTCAAAGTTGATCTCAAAAGCCAGTCCTTTCTTTTTGTTGAAGAAATAACCAATGCGGTAATTGTATTGCGGGATACTGATGGGGATGCTAAATATGCCCTCATCCCAGCCAATATGATCGTGCGACTTCACATTCCGTAATATGTAGTCATTGTTTAGCTCCGGCTGCGTAACTTTTACATTGGAATGTGTGTACCATTCCTTGTTATAGCCCCAGGAGAAATAAAATTCACCTTTTCTTTCTTTCTTTTGTTGCTGCGCTTGCGTTATTACCGGCAACAATACAGCTACCAGGATGATCACTTTACATACACGATTCATGCTGCATAAATTATTGGGCGCAAAGGTAAGGCTCTATTCCAAAACAGGACTCAGCCATCTTTCTGCTGTTTTCAATGGCATGTTTTTCCGTTTGGCATAATCTTCGAACTGATCGTCCAGGATCTTGCCTACGCCGAAATACTGGCTTTTGGGGTTTGAAAAATACCAGCCGCATACAGAAGAAGCAGGATACATGGCAAGGCTTTCGGTTAATTCAATGCCAACAGTAGCCGTTGCCTGCAGCAGGTCGAACAGCTTGTATTTTTCAGTATGATCAGGACAGGCGGGATAGCCCGGCGCGGGACGGATACCAGTGTACTGTTCTTTGATCAGTTCTTCATTGCTCAATTGTTCGGCTTTGTCATAACCCCAATATTCTTTCCTTGTACGCAGGTGCAGGTACTCCGCGAAACTCTCTGCAAACCTGTCGGCCAATGCCTGTAACATGATCTTATTATAATCATCATAACTGGCTTCGAAATTTTTGATGTGCTTTTCAATGCCATGTATGGTTACAGCGAAAGCGCCGATAAAATCTTTTTTACCACTGGCTGCCGGTGCAATAAAATCTGCGAGTGACAGATTGGGCTGCCCAGGCGCTTTTTTCACCTGTTGTCTCAGGAATGATAAGCGCACATTTTTCCCATCTTCACCGGAAGCATGTTTTACCACCACATCATCCTCCTCACTGGCTGCTTCCCAGAAACCAATGGTGCCTTTGGCTGTCAACCATTTCTCTGCAATGATCCTGTCAATTAATGCATTGGCATCGTTGTACAGTTTTGTAGCTTCTTTACCTACCACAGGATCGGTAAGTATGTCTGGGAAATTGCCATGCATTTCCCAGGCAATGAAGAATGGCTTCCAGTCGATATAGGGTCTGATATCAGCAAGGGCAACATCATCGAATACCCTTGTTCCGGTAAAACATGGCTGAACGGGCTGGTAGGCAGGCCAATCTATCTGGACTTTATTCTGTAAGGCTGCTGCATAAGGCAGGTATTGCTTTACAGGCTTTTTATTATCAAAATTTTGTTTCAGTTTGGCGTATTCTGCTGAAATATTTTTAAGGAAATCGCTTTTCTGTTCCTTGTTCAGCAAAGAGCCGGCCACTGTTACACTGCGTGAAGCATCGAGTACGTGTACCACACCATTGTTGTATTCGGGGGCGATCTTTACAGATGTATGTATGCGTGAAGTGGTGGCGCCGCCGATCAGCAAGGGCTGCGTCATGTTGCGGCGCTTCATTTCTTTGGCTATGTGCACCATCTCATCGAGTGATGGTGTGATGAGCCCGCTCAGGCCAATGATATCTGCCTTTTCTTTCACGGCAGTATCCAATATTTTATCTGCAGGCACCATAACACCCAGGTCCACAATATCATAGCCATTGCAACCCAATACAACGCCTACAATATTCTTACCGATATCATGTACGTCGCCTTTGACAGTAGCCAGTAATATTTTGGCAGCTCCGGCTGCTTCTTCATTGGTGGTACCCGCGGCAAGGTGGGCTTTTTTGCGTTCTTCCTTTTCTGCTTCGATATAGGGAGTAAGAATTGCTACGCTTTTTTTCATCACCCGGGCACTCTTTACCACCTGGGGCAGGAACATCTTACCGGCGCCAAACAGGTCACCCACCACGTTCATCCCGTCCATCAACGGGCCTTCAATTACATCCAACGGCTTCGGATATTGCTGCCTTGCCTCTTCCGTATCGGCATCAATATAATCTGTGATACCGTTGACAAGCGCGTGTGCGAGCCTTTTTTCTATCGGCTCATTCCTCCAGGCCTCATCCTTCACTTCCACTTTGCCTTTTGCTTTTACTGTTTCGGCGTGGACAATGAGTTTTTCGGTCGCTTCATTGTTGTCATTATTGCGATTCAGGATCACGTCTTCACACAGGTCGCGCAGGTGAGGTTCTATCTCATCATAGACCACTAATTGCCCCGCATTCACAATGCCCATGTCCATACCGGCTTTAATGGCATAATACAGAAATACAGAGTGGATAGCTTCGCGTACATGGTCGTTGCCACGGAAGGAGAAGGACACATTGGATACGCCGCCGCTCACTTTGGTCAATGGCATCAGGCGTTTGATCTCTCTGGTCGCTTCTATAAAATCAACTGCATAATTATTGTGCTCTTCAATACCGGTGGCAATAGCGAAAATGTTGGGATCGAAGATGATATCCTGGGGATCAAAACCAACTTTTTCCGTTAATATTTTATAAGCTCTGTGGCAAATTTCAATTTTCCTTTCTTTGGTATCGGCCTGTCCCACTTCATCAAATGCCATCACAATCACCGCGGCGCCGAATGACTTACAGATGATGGCCTGTTCAATGAATTTCTCTTCTCCTTCTTTCATGGAAATGGAGTTCACAATGCACCTGCCCTGCACGCATTTCAATCCTGCTTCAATGATCTCAAACTTGGAGCTGTCGATCATAATGGGGATGCGGGCAATATCGGGCTCACTCTGTAACAGGTTGAGGAAGGTAGTCATGGCTTTTACGCCTTCCAATAAGGCATCATCCATATTCACGTCCAATATCTGTGCACCATTCTCTACCTGCTGACGCGCTACGGAGAGCGCTTCTTCGTACCTGTTTTCCCTGACGAGGCGTGCAAATTTCTTGGAACCGGTTACATTGGTCCTTTCACCTACGTTCACAAAATTTGTTTCTGGACGAATAACCAATGGCTCCAAACCGGAAAGCCTTAAATAAGGTCTTATTATAATGGGTGAACTCATGCTAATGATTGAATGATTAAACCAATGCTGTTTCCAAAACGGGCAATGCTCTTGGTGTGATCTGCTTTACCTGTTCTGCAATATGCCTGATATGATCGGGTGTGGTGCCGCAGCAGCCACCTACAATATTTACAAAACCCTGCCGGGCCCATTCTTCTATGAAATGTGCTGTTTCGTGCGGTTCTTCATCATACTCCCCCATAGCATTGGGCAAACCGGCATTGGGATAAGCAGAGGTATAACAGGCTGCTATCTGGCTCAGCTCCTCAATATGACTTCTCATTTCTGAAGCCCCGAGCGCGCAGTTCAGCCCGATACTGAGCGGTTTGGCATGCATAACGGAAGTATAAAAAGCTTCCAGCGTCTGCCCGCTTAATGTACGCCCCGATGCATCGGTAATGGTACCACTGATCATGATGGGGAGTTCAGGTTTTCCGGATTCCCTGAAATACTTTTTAGCGGCATAAATGGCGCCTTTGGCATTGAGCGTATCGAAAATGGTTTCAATAAGCAGTATGTCCACGCCTCCGTCTACCAAACCTTTGATCTGTTCGTAATAAGCTGCTACCACTTCATCAAAAGTAACGGCACGGAATCCCGGGTTGTTAACGTCGGGCGAGAGACTGAGTGTTTTATTCAAAGGGCCGATGGCGCCGGCTACATATTTAGGTGTGGATCCGGGATTTTCTGCAAGGAATTCCTGTACCGCTTCTTTGGCACATGTTGCAGCGGCTACATTTAATTCATAAGCCAGTTCCTGCATTTCATAATCGGCCATGGCAATAACAGTACTGCTGAATGTATTCGTTTCTATGATATCTGCGCCGGCAGCAAGGTACTGTTTATGAATACCCTTGATGATATCCGGCTGTGTGATACAGAGGAGGTCGTTATTACCCTTTACATCGCAATGCCAGTTCTTAAAACGCTCGCCGCGGTAATCTGCTTCGGTTAATTTGTGGCGTTGAATCATGGTACCCATCGCGCCATCTATGATGAGTATCCTTTTGTCAAGTTCTTTGCTGATATCCATAGCCCACTGTTTTAACCATGACACAGCAATCCATACCGGATCCCGGGCCATGATTGGTTAATACGATAGAACTATAAACGTTCGAGAGAGAGGTAAGGGGAGCTCTTGAGTACGTTTATTAGTTCGATTGATTCGCTGCGAAGCGAAACGCCAGGCTGAACAATAAACAAATCCGCCTGAAGTGGTGCAAAGATATGAAAAATAAGTGTGACCGGTTACCAATTTCCTTTCTCTTTCTCCGGGGCTTTCCGGCCAATATGGAATATCCTTGAGATATTGAATCCCCAGCGGATATCGCCATTACCCCATGAACCGGTGGTCTCATGAATAAAGGTATGTTCATTCATGCCGGTTGAGTTGGTAAAATGAAGCTGGAATACATGGCCGCCGGTTTGGATGTCCACGCCGATGGACAAGGGGTCATAGGTTCCGTTAAAGCGGTTGGTCTGTAAGAAATACTCAGCATTAATACTGATGCGCTTGCTTACTTTCTGACGTGCCAGTATGCCTAAGGAGAACATATCATTGGCGCCGCCGTTGAAGTAAATAATGCGGTTATAATGTGTCCAGGTAGGTGATAGTTGAACCGAGGTATGCGCATTGAATTTACGTGCAATCAATACCTGTGCTGTATAGAAGAAACGATCGCTTGTTATCACTTTCAGTGAGGGTTCCATCTCGATGTTCTTGTACATGACAGACCCCAGCACCGCAACAGATACCGGTATTTCTTTACTGCCGGTGCTCTGGTGCAGGAGACGGTATTTAACAAAACCATCATACTCTTTGTTGTAGGTGGTACGGCCAATACCGATCATCAGGTCTTTGGCAATACCAAAATCAAAGCCCAGGCGCATGGAAGCATAGTCAAGTCCGAACATATCGTAGAACCCCAGGTTCACAGGAGCAAAACGGTGGTTGATGCGGAAGTCCATACTGCCTGTTCCCGTAATTTCCACTGTGTGTGAATTGACTAAGCGGGTAGAGTAGAAGGTATTGATAACAGGCCCCTCCGCTTTACTTTTGTCTTCTGCCTTATTGGTACTATCCTGCATTTTGAAAAGGTCTACCTGTTGGGCGGGCGACAATATTGCGGTGATACACAGGCATAATAAGCCTATTGATCTTTTTAATAAGACCTGCATGGGATCAGTTTTATGTTGAACAATAATGATTACTGGTACTGGCAATTGATATCTATGGTAACCTTGCTGGTTACAGTAGAAGCGTCAATCTTATAATCTTTCAGAACAGTTACGAAGGAAGCTTTTACAACAGGCTTCCCACCCTTAACCTCGATAGTGCCATTCACTATAATATTTTTTGTAACACCGTGCATTGTCAGATCGCCCTTTACGGTTGCTTTATAAGATCCGTCTTTGGCAAAACTGATATCGTTCAGGTTAATGATGGTTCCTTTAAAATCTGCCCTTGGAAATTTAGTGCTTTCCAGGTACTGGTCGTTAAAATGCTCCTGCATCTCGGCCAGCTTAAACCTGAAACCCTTGATCAACAGGCTGAAGGTCATTTGACCGTTATCTGCTATCCTGCTTGTTACTTCATTGTTCACTGCTTTTACATCATCGTCTGTTGGCGATGCAAAGCTGATTTTTCCGTTACGGGTGCCATAGATCTTTTGCGCGTCTGTATGAGTTGCCAGGAAAAAAAAGGCAATAACTACTGCTATTATCTGCTTCATCGGATTCTTTTGTTTCTTTTATTTTACTAAAACGCCTTCATTGATTACGATATTGGCATCAGGGATATAACCGGTGCAAATGCCTTTGAATGTAATGGTCTCTCCGGCTTTCAACTGTCCAGGGTTGGTTTTAAAAGTACAGTTGATAACAAAGAGCGGATCATTTGTTTTAAAATTTACGACAATATTGCCATCCTGGTTTGTGCTCACCTCCACTATTTCACCTGTCATCTGGATGGCTTTATCCAGGTACTTTTTGTTGGCCTGCGCTTCATTGGCTTTAAATTCATCGAACAAACGCTGTGCCGACAGTTGTACTCCTTGTTCTTTGGTTACATCCCTGTGTTCTTTCGTGTATATCCGGTAAACAATGATGCCACCGGTTATGGCGCAAACAAGGCCTGCTGCCAATACGATCCTGATCCAATTTTTCATACAAGTTCAAATTTGATGTTTAAACAGCAAATTTATTGAATAGTTGCGATAATTTTTATTACGAATAGCAGAAAGAAAGGTTGCTTTGCGTGCTTATTTCACGTACTGCTGTACCGGCAGCCTGTTGGCAATACTTCGTGCCAGGGTCATTTCATCGGCGTATTCAAGTTCCCCGCCGAAGGCGATGCCCCGGGCAATGGTGGTGATGCGGCAGGGAAGGTGGCTTATTTTCTTCTGGATATAATAGATGGTGGTATCGCCCTGTATATTCGGGCTCAACGCAAATAGAAGTTCTTCTGTTGCTTCTTTTTCTATACGGTGTACCAGGGCGCTGATATTCAGCTGGTCGGGGCCAATACCGTCCAATGGAGAAATAATGCCGCCCAGTACATGGTAAGAGCCACTGAATTGTTGTGTACTTTCTATGGCAATCACGTCACGTATATTCTCCACCACACAGATCATATGCTGGTTACGCATGGAATTGGCGCAAATGGCACAGATATCGCCGTCGCTTACATTAAAACAGCGCTGGCAGAATTTAATATCCCTGCGCATCCGCGCAATTGTTTCTCCGAAATGCTGCACTTCATTCACTTCCTGCTTCAACAAATGCAACACGAGCCGTAATGCCGTTTTTTTGCCAATGCCGGGTAGTTTGGCAAACTGGGCCACTGCGTTTTCTACTAAAGATGAAGGGAGTTGCATGCTGTTCTGTTAAGCTGTCTTCAATTACCAAAGGTACAAATCCTAAATCCTACATCCCAACCCCTGCCTCACAAATTCACCTTCGCCTGGTTATCCCAGTTACCCCGCACATTGAACGGGGTGGGGATCAGTTGCACTCTTTCCGGCTGCCGTTTGCCGTTAAAAAACTTACCGGTATCCCATACCCCATTTTTGTTGGCATCAAATAATATACGCAATTCGTAAGTGCCTGGTTTGTATAGTTTCCGTTTTAATTCGGGTGCAGTAAGCGGGAACGATGCTACAATATGGTTATCCTGGATCAATTGCAACACAGGATTTTTGGTGAGGTCGAGGTTGCTGAACTGCAGGTGAATACTGCCATAGTTTGATTCTTTCTGTGTATAGAAACGGATGGTATCTGCTTTTGAAAGGGTAACACCGGATGAATCTATGGCTGCTTCTTTTGCCATCATTAACCTGAACGCAGTATTTTCCTTCCATGGATAGTCAACGCTGATCTTCGTCCTGCTGGTATCAAGCGAAACAGTATAACCGGCAACCGGGTGGTAATTGGTATCGCATAAAAGGATCTTTGTGGTGTCAGCCGCAGCCAGTTTGCGGTTAAAAGTCAGCTGGAGACTGCTGAGCAGGTCCTGCTGGCCATTGTCTAACGAAGCGATATATTTTAAGCGCTTATCATCTTTGCCGGCAGGCGCTGTTGGTTTTGCCGCTGTACCTGTTGTGGTTTTTTCTTTTCTTTTTGCTTCCTGGTAAGCGTAGAAGGTATCTGTTTTTGTGTCGGGGCCTACATGGACAGGGCCATCCAGGAATGCAAATATTTTGGTGCTGTCATCATACTTTTTGGTGTAATCATTCGGCAATACATAGGCGGCAAAACTTCCTTCAGGTAAATTGCTGAAAACGAATTCTCCTTTTCTGTTGATGCGGGTATAATAGCGGGGTCTTTCTTTTGCAATGGCTGTATCTGCAAGATTGTGGTGTAATACAACAATCAAAGTACTATCTGTCCCGCCTGTTTCCGCCAGGAATACTTTGCCCCTGTACGAATGGCGGTCAAGGGTACGGCCGGTTGAAAATACATAACTGAAATTCCTGGCTATATTCCCTTCATTCACGTCTTTAATGGCATCGCCAAAATTGATGGTGTACGTGGTATTGGGTTCCAGCGTGTCCCGCAGCCTGATCATTACATTACGTAATTTGGAATCTATGGTTGGAATATTTTTTAACAGCGGCGATATGATCAGGTTTTCCTGTATGGATTGAAGGGTTACATATTCATCAAAAACAAGCTGGATATTCCTTGTATGGATATCGATGCCAGTAGCGGAATCTTTTGGCATAGCTGCCACTAATCTTGGGGGCAGGCTATCCCTCGGGCCACCGCCTGGCGGTATGATATTGGCACAGGAATGCAGTAGAAGGCTTATAATAACGGGTAAAAAAATAGTAAGGAAAATACTAACTGGATGCTTCATCTGGTTCATTAATCAGGTGCAAACATAGATAGTTTGAGGTTAATCGTCTCCTTCATCTTCGTTAAGATTATGCAGGGCGACGGCTAAATTGTTGGTTTTTACAAACTGGCACCAGTGGCAGTCCTCTTTGCCACATCCGGTATAGAATTCGCGGTCCTGTATTTTTTGCCAGACCGCAGAGATCTGCTGTGTTACCGTAGTAGTGTCTTCCGGTGTAATGATGATCTTTTCCTTATGGTACTGCTTCTTTTTATCCGGTTCTATGAAATCAAACTCCGTGCTGACCACTTTCCAGCTTTTCTGTTCAAAATTGTCTACTAATATTTTGTAAAATACCGCCTGCCGCCAGTAGTCACCGCCATTGGGATTTTTTTCATGCGGTGGTTTGAGTTTCTCCTTTGCCTTGTCGATATCCCCGGTCTTATAATCTACCACGTTCACATTTTTACCGTCAAACTCCAGTTTGTCTAATTTTCCTTTCAGCGGCACTCCTTTTACCACTACATTCCGGATGGTTCTTTCAACAACTGCTATTTTATTCCAGCTGTGTACATAGGTATCGTAATAATTATTCAATACCTCATAGCCATATTCCATCCTTCGTTCAAATTGCTCTTTGGTAAAACTTTCACGGTGCCGGTGCATATACCATTCAAAGTCCCTGATAAACGTTTGTTTGCCAGGGAACTGTTTGGATTCATCTGCCTGCATTTGCTCAAACAGTTTCTGCAATGCATCGTGTACAGCGGAGCCAAATTCAGTCGCTTCTGATTTTCCGGAAGGCACGCGCACCAGGTTATTGAAATAAAACTGCAAAGGGCATTTCAGGTAATTGTTCAAAGCGGTTACATTCATCACAAACTTTTCGAGTATGCGTGTAATGAAATCCACTTCTATATGATCAATTTCTGGCGCCTGTGCTGCAGTAAACCGCAATGCTGCAAATTCGCTCAGCAGGGGCGCGTCTATGAATACTTGTTCAACCGGCAGGTGATGCCGGTGCTGTATCTCGGCAATGAACATGGAAGGCTCAAGTTCTTTGCCGTCATTTTTAAAACGGCTGTACGATACCAGCAAATGTTGCTCAGCCCTGGTAAGCGCTACATAAAACAAACGCCGTAATTCTTCTTCCTCCTTGTGCTGGGGCTGCGATGCAAACATTGTATCGGGGAAATGATAGCCGCCACCGGGCTTGCGTTTCTTTTCCCAGTTGGAAGCGTTGCACCCCGCAAAAAAAACGTACTCAAATTCGAGTCCCTTTGAACCATGTGCAGTCATGAGGTTAATGCCCTTCTCACTACCACTCACCTGCACCAATGGAAGACTGATACCTTCTTTTTCCATCAGCATGATCATGTTCACCATTTCATCTAATGTGAGGAAAGGATTGCGCCTGGTTTCTTCTTTAACAAAATCGAATAATCCTGTCAGTACCTGCAGATGCCAGTGTTTATCAGGATCCTGCATGATGAATTTTAATACCCCCGCTTTCCGTATAATGTTCTCAAAGAGATGTTGTAAAGTAAGATTGGATACATCCGATACCAGTTGCTCAATTGCCCTTCCGGCATCCTTTAAACCTTCCGGCAGTCCCTGGCTGAAGAGGTCTCTGGGGGGGGTATTGATCTTATCGTACAGCAATTTCCGGATCGATGTTTTGTGTTCACTGAATCTTTTATCCGCTACTTCAACGCTCAGTTTGGCTATTTCAACGGGTGCAATATGGAACCAGTCGAAGTGGAGTATCTCAAACAACATTTCATCGCCGCCATAAGGCGTATCATGTTCTGCGGCGAGGTATTTAAACAGCAGGATTATTTTTTGCGCCAGTGGAAGTTCTAAAATATTCAACCTGCGTTTACTGAAAACAGGTATGTTTTTTTGTTTAAAGTACCGGGCAAGTTCTTCGCCGTATCTATTCTCTTTATAAATGATGCCGATCTTGCCGGCAGGCACTCCCTGTTGCAGCAACTTTTCCGCTTCCAGGACGATATGGATCATCTCCTGACGCTGGGTTTCGTATTCCCTGAATACAGGCGGATGCGATAGCCCGTTGATTCGCTGATTAGAAGCAGTAAGTGTTTTACTCAGGTTGTCGATCTGGTTAACCAGGCGTTCTTCGTTTTGATCGATCAAAGTCTTGGAGATATCGAGTATGGGCTGTACAGAGCGGTAATTATCTGTAAGTACTACTGTCAGGAGATCTTGCTGATACCGGCCCGCAAATTCCAGCATATTTTCAACATTCGCCCCCTGGAAACGGTAGATGCTCTGGTCGTCATCACCTACTACAAACACATTTGGCTTGTCCCAGTAACTGATGAGCAGTTCCACCAACTGGTTCTGCGTACCACTGGTATCCTGGTATTCATCTACCAGTATATACTGGAATTGCTCCTGGTAACGCAACAAGAGGTGCTTTTCTTCAGTAAAAGCTTTGATTACCCAGTTAATCATGTCGTCAAAGTCGTAGCGGTTTTTTTTACGCATCAGTTGCTGGAAGCGGTCGAATTCCATCACTGCTGCCCGCAGCTTTTCCATCTTCTCTTTTTCCTCTTCTATTTTATTTTCCTTCAGGTCTCCTGCTTTGAATTGCTTGTAGGCGCGTTTGTAAACAAATGCCTCGCGGTTGGGAAGATCTGTCAGGTATTGATCGATGTGTGTTGTGATAAAATCCGCTGTCCAGCCCTCTCTCTTCATGGTACTGAAAAGGGATTGCAGGTTTTTGATCTCAAAATAAACATCGCCGCGGTAGCGTTTCAGGGGATGGTTTTTAGGAAAGCTGTCGATCAGTGTTTTGAACAGCTCAATACTTTCCAGTTCTGAAACGGGGTCGAGTGATGTTTTTTCAAAGAGCGATAAGTTTTCCTGTATGATATCATTACAGAAAGCGTGAAAAGTGTAGATGTTGACTTTATAGGCATCCGGTCCTATGAACCCCAGCAGCCTTTTGCGCATGGCTACTACGCCGGCATCGGTATAGGTAAGACAGAGGATATTTTCGGGCTGCGCGTCGGTCTCAAGCAATATTTTGCCAATGCGTGCGCCCAGTATCTGTGTTTTTCCAGTGCCAGGCCCGGCAATGACCATAACGGGGCCTTCCATGGTATCAACCGCTTCTTTCTGCCGGGCATTCAGGGAGGAATATATTTTATTGAAATCGTCTGTCCGGTGCTGCCTGTTTATCATTGCGTAAAGATAAACGCTAACATTTGTTTGCAATTAAATTATGCTTAATATCAGGTTGAAACCATTGCAGACGCTGGATGCACCATATTTTTACAAATAGTTTGTATGGATCTGCCGACTGCCTGTCTAATTAACGCCGTACCTTACGGTGCAGGTTATCCGTCTTTTCATACGCGCCCTGCCTGCCATATGACTCATTAATAATTCATTGACTTCATGCCTTCTACGCAACCTGCCGGGCACGGCCAGTTAGACAAAATCAGTTTCGCCGGATTGTTAGTAACCCTGGGTATTATTTATGGGGATATCGGTACCTCTCCTTTGTATGTATTCCGTTCCATTGTTGGCGACAGGAAGATCACAGAGGAATTGGTGTATGGTGGTATTTCCTGTGTTATCTGGACGCTTACCCTGCAAACCACGTTCAAGTATGTATTCCTTACTTTAAGGGCCGATAACAGGGGGGAGGGAGGTATCTTCTCGCTCTACGCACTGGTGAGGCGTTATGCCAAATGGCTGTACATACCTGCTATTGTAGGTGCGGCAACCCTGTTGGCAGATGGTATTATCACGCCGCCTATTTCCGTTGCATCGGCTATTGAAGGTCTCGGTGGGGTAAAAAGCCTCGAAAAAATCATTGTGCCCGGCAATAACCTGACGGTAGGTATTGTGATTGCCATCATTTCATTATTGTTTTTCTTTCAACGTTTCGGTACTAAAATAGTTGGCTTTTCGTTCGGTCCCATCATGCTGGTATGGTTTACAATGATCATGGTATTGGGTGGTGTTCAGATATTACACCTGCCCGCGATACTGAAAGCCATCAATCCTTATTATGGCATCGAATTGCTGATCAACTATCCCCGGGGCTTTTGGTTGCTGGGCGCTGTATTCCTTTGTACCACGGGAGCAGAAGCCTTATACAGCGACCTGGGGCACTGCGGCAGAAAGAATATCCAGATCAGCTGGATCTTTGTTAAGATCGCCCTGATGATCAATTACATGGGGCAGGGCGCCTGGCTGCTGGCGCAGCACAGTGATACACTGGGCAGCCTGAACCCGTTTTATGAACTCATGCCACACTGGTTCCTGCTGGTGGGTATTATCATTGCCACACTGGCTACGATCATTGCAAGCCAGGCGTTGATCAGCGGTTCTTTTACGCTGATCAGTGAAGCGATCAGCATGAATTTCTGGCCAAGGGTCAGCATTAAATTTCCAACAGATATTAAGGGCCAGATATATATTCCCAGCCTCAACTGGATATTGTGGCTGGGCTGTGTGGCGATGATGCTGTATTTCAGAGAGAGCGGGCATATGGAAGCAGCCTACGGCTTTTCAATTGTCATAGCGATGCTGATGACCACAACATTGATGTATGTGTATATGCACCGGGTGAGAAAATGGAACTTCACACTGATTACCCTGATCATGCTGGTATTTGTTACAGTGGAAGTGTCATTTTTCATAGCTAATGTGGCCAAGATCAAGCAAAGGTGGATGTTCCTTTTCTTTGAGTTCGGACTGATCTTTATAATGATCATCTGGTTCCGGGCAAGGAAGATCACTAACCGGTATTTGCAATTTGTAAGGGTTAGTGAATATCTCCCCCGCCTTGCTGAGCTGAGCCAAAACAAGGACTTCCCCAAGTATGCCACCCACCTGGTATACCTGACCAAGGCCGATTCAGATAGCGAAATCGAGCGCAGGATCATGCATTCCATCCTGCACAGGAAAGCCAAAAGAGCAGAAGTGTACTGGTTCATACATATTGACCGTGCCGATGATCCGTACAGGATGGAATATACCACTAATGAGCTGGTCAAGGGCAAAGTGATCCGGATTGATTTCAAACTTGGTTTCCGGGTGCAGCCAAGGATCAACCTCTTGTTTAAAATGGTGATCCAGGAAATGTTCAGGAAGGAAGAGATATGTGTGGTTAATAAATATGAAAGCCTTGACCAGAAAACTTTTCACGCGGATATTACTTTCGTGATCATAGAAACCTTCCTGTCTGTGGAAAGTGAGCTGTCGGTAAAAGAAGGGTTCATTATGGATTCTTATTTTGCCATTAAGAATTTTGCCCAATCTGATCAGAAAGCTTTTGGTCTCGATAATGCCTCCACAGTTATGGAAAGTGTTCCGTTGGTGATCAATCCTAAAGTAAACCTGCCACTGAGGAGGACGATGGTCAGGACTACTACCGACAGGTAGCAAATAATATAAAGTTATCAGGCAACGGGGAGTGCGAAGGAGAACCGGCTGCCTTCGCCTGTTTTGCTGGTCACCCATATCTGCCCATGCTGTGCCTCAATGAATTCTTTTGAAATGGATAAACCAAGGCCGGTACCTGCTCTTTCATAAACACCAGGTACTTTAAAATAGCGGTCAAAAATGCGGGGCAGGTATCTTTCATCAATGCCTTTACCCCGGTCGGTTACCGTGAATACTACCGTATTTTCCTGGCGATACGCCGCCACTTCAATGGCAGATGATTCGGAAGAATATTTAATAGCATTGGTTAGAAAATTGATCAGTACCCATGATGTTTTTTCCCCATCGGCCTGTATCACGGGTAAATTTGGGTGGATGTTTTTATGTATCATGATCCCTTTCTGCTGCGCCTGTAATTGCACAGCCTGTATGGCTTGTTCTATGATGTGCTGTGGGTCTGTGACCTGCAGCTTCAACTGGATATGACCCGTTTCTACCTGAGACATGTTGAGTAATTCCCCGGTGATCTTTAATAACCGCTCTGCATCATCGCCAATACTGTTAATAAGCTCCTGCTGCTCCGGGTTAAGCGCACCTACACGGTTATCGGTAAGTAACCGCGCACTCATTTTAATGGCGGAGATGGGGGTCTTCAATTCGTGCGAAACAGTAGCAATAAAGTTGGTCTTTGCTTCATTTAACTCATGAAAAGGAGTGATGTTCCTCAGCACGATCACCTGGCCAATCACTGTTTCTTCGTGGGTTGTTACACTTAATACATCCTTTGTGAAATAACTTTCTTTGTTATCAGCGTATATTTTCAGTTCTTTTTTCTCTTCGAGAAGCAAAGTGCGCATCAGGTCATTTTTTAATGCCACATCCGCAGCGTACTTACCTATAATGTCTTTTTCTTTCAAACCTAATAATGTCTCTGCCACCGCATTCAGGAAAAGGATATTGTTTTGGCTGTCCAACCCTATGATGCCATCCTTCATCTGGTTAATGATGGTTTCAATCCGGCTCTTCTCAAACTTGATCTGGGCTAGGTTGCTATGCTCATACTCGTCCAATTTTTCAGCCATGCTGTTAAATGCATTGGCCAGTTCACCAAATTCGTCGTCCTGCTGCAGGTAAATGCGTTTCTGATAATTCTTATTCGCTATTTCGCCAATACCTTCATTGAGCATGCGTACGGGCGTTGAAATGATATCGGGAAAATTAATGACAAATGAGAACGCGATCAATCCCAGTACGATAAAAATAACAGTAAGCCATAAAGTAGCATCTTCAGCCGTCTTGCGTGCCACGGCATTTTTTCGAAGGATCGCTTCCTGGTTGAGCTCACTGATGCGTTGTAAGGACAGCCGGATTACTGCATAATTAGCCGATGGAGCATCAGGGTTATTAATAAGGTCTGTAAAATCTTTCCGTAATGCCTGTGTCGCTTCCTGCTCTCCCGGTTCGGTTATATTGGCTTCCTGCTTTTTCAGATTACTGTCAAAGAGACTGATGGCTTCTTTTTTCAAGGGAATATCTTCCAGTGATTTCAGCATATTGGTACAGTACACCAGCGATTCATGGTTATTCTTCAAGACCAGTTCAGAATCGGTGCTCAACCTGTTAATATAGTAAATGGCCAGTGTCCCGAATGTGAGGATCACAATGAACAGGAAAGATAACCCCAGTCCTAATTTTGTTTTCAGTTTAATGGACATGTTATGATAAAATTACAATATCAATATCAGCAGCCGATAGTTTATTGAGCAACTGGTTGAATACTGCTGTGTTTAGAATGATATTGAACAGGTGGAGATGTGGTTTGCCAATGCAGATGGTCGTGATATCTTTCTGTTCTGTTGCTTCAAAAATGCCTCTTGCTATATTGCTGCTTTTGATCCTTATTACTTCTGCCCCAAGTTCCGTTGCAAGCTTAAAATTATTGATTAAATACCGTTGTGCCGCAAGCCCGATCCTGTCCCCCTCTTCTTTGGGTGTTTGCACATACAGCAAATACCATTTTGAATTATAATAGGCTGCCAGCCTGGCCGTTTTCCGGATCACTTTACGTGCTATTTCATGGTTGCTGCTGATGCAGGCAAGAAAACGCTCCTGCCTGTTTGCGCTACTCCTGGGTATTTCTGATTCTATCTTTCTTTCCACCTGTGATGCCACTTCCTTTAATGCCAGTTCACGCAGCTGTAGTATCTTATCGCTTTGAAAAAAATTTTTAAGAGCGATCGCAATTTTATCGGGTGTATATATTTTCCCTTCTTTTAACCTTGTCACTAATTCATCTGCCGTAAGATCTATGTTGACTACTTCATCTGCCTGTTGCAATATGCTGTCCGGTATGCGCTCTGCCACGTCTATCCCGGTGATGCCTTTTACTTCTTCATTCAAGCTTTCGATATGCTGGATATTGACTGCACTGATCACGTTAATACCGGCATCCAGTATATCCATCACATCCTGCCATCGTTTTTCATTTTTGCTGCCTTCAATATTGGTATGCGCCAGCTCATCTATCACAACTATTTCAGGTCTCAATGCCAGTATTGCCGGCACATCTAACTCTTCCAGCTCTTTGCCTTTGTAAAATAATGTCCGTCTTGGTATAACAGGCAGCCCCTCCAGTAGGTTTTGTGTCTCTACCCTGTTGTGTGTTTCTATATAACCGATTTTCACATCTACCCCATTACGCAGGAGCGCCTGTGTTTCCTGTAGCATGCGGTATGTCTTGCCTATACCGGCACTCATGCCAATGTATATCTTCATTTTGCCGCGCCTGGATTTCTTGATCAGGTCGAGGAAATGCAGTACGCTATTTTCTTTTTCTTCGGGCATATTAAAAGCTGATGGCTAATGCGGTTGAAAGAAAGGTGTTGCCGGATACCGGGACTGCATTATCTTTTATAAATAGTTTGTCTAACGCAACATTCAGCTTTAATACATTAACACGACTGACACCTAATATTCCCATCAAAGGTTGCTCAATATGCATGGCTACCAATCTGTTTACTTGTTCTTCTGCCAGTTTTCTGGCTGCAGCTACTCTTTTTACCTGCACATAAGCGGCCTCTGGCGAGATATCAGGGTCAACACCACTTCCGGATGCAGTTACCAGCTCAGCAGGAACAGATGACCTGGGGATACCGGGATTGTGCACTAAGAAACTGTCGATTCTTGCCTTTACCTCTTTCAGGTAATCTGGATTGGAAGGCGCTTTATTGCTGGCCCCACTGCCGGCTGCATTGTAATTGACCGAGGATGGACGATTCTGGAAATAATTGTCTTTGGTAAAGCTTTGTCCATCTAATGTATAGCCCACAACCTTGCCATTTACACTGATGGTTTCACCTTCTCCTTTAGCCGGGGCAATGATGGCCAGCATCAGGATGATCAGCGGGTAAAATACCATAAATACCAGGATAGAGACCAGGGTGAGTTTTATAGCGGGAAGAATATGCTGTTTCATAATTGTGGTTAAAAGAAGTTAGCAATAAATAAATCAATCAGTTTGATGCCGATGAAGGGAACAAGTATGCCACCCAGCCCATAAATAAACAGGTTCCTTCTCAGCAGGGCACTGGCGCCAATGGGCTTGTAAGCCACACCCCTCAGTGCTAATGGTATCAACAATGGGATGATGATAGCATTGAAGATCACTGCTGAAAGAATGGCCGTTTCTGGACTGTGCAGTTTCATAATATTCATGGCCTGTAAGGATGGGATGGAGGCAATGAACAGGGCAGGAACGATGGCAAAGTATTTGGCAACATCATTGGCGATGCTGAATGTGGTAAGTGTGCCGCGTGTCATCAATAATTGTTTACCGATCTCAACTATCTCGATCAGCTTGGTAGGATCGTTGTCCAGGTCAACCATATTGCCCGCTTCCTTGGCCGCCTGCGTACCACTGTTCATGGCCACCCCAACGTCTGCCTGTGCCAATGCAGGCGCATCATTGGTTCCATCACCCATCATGGCTACTAGCTTACCGCTTTGCTGCTCTTTTTTAATATAGTTCATTTTATCCTCCGGTTTGGCTTCGGCAATAAAGTCGTCGACACCCGCTTTGTTTGCAATGTATTTTGCTGTTAAAGGGTTGTCGCCTGTTACCATG
>JBHAFM010000057.1:0-6886 GCA_041856175.1 Sediminibacterium sp. | reverse complement strand
GCAACTTACATAAACAACGGTTGGCGCCGCAATCTCAAGGAGTTTTTTAACCAATTTTTCATGCATGCCTGCCCTTGGCGGGTCAGTAATCACCACATCGGGCCTTCCGTGCGCTGCAAAAAAAGCGTCATCACAAATATCAATCACATCCCCCGCAAAGAAAGAAGCATGCTTTAACTGGTTCAGCGCTGCATTTTCTTTTGCATCCTCAATGGCATCGGCCACCACTTCAACCCCTATCACTTTCTTTGCCACCCTGCTTACAAAAATGCCGATACTGCCCGTTCCGCAATACAGGTCATACAAAACCTGGCTGCCGTTCAGCTCCGCATAGTCGCGCGTAATGCGGTACAACTGCTCCGCCTGGCGGGTATTGGTTTGAAAGAATGATTTGGGACTGATCTTGAACTGAAAGTCTTCCAGCCGCTCCATAATATAGCCATTACCATGGTACACTTTCGGATCAAGGTCATACAGGCTATCGTTGCGTTTGGTGTTAATGGTATACAACAGTGTAGTGATCTCCGGGAATTGCTGCAACAACTGGTCGAGCAATTTTTTGCGATGATCCACGTCTTCATACCCCAGTACAACATTGATCATCAGCTCACCGGTAGTGGTATTGCGAACGAACATATTGCGCAACCAGCCTTTGTGCAGCTTGATATCGTAAAACGGAAGGGCATGATCAATGGCAAACTGCGCCACGGCTTTCCGAATATGATTGGTGGGCTCTTCCTGTAAGTAGCAGGTATCAATTTCCACTACTTTATCAAAGAAACCACGTACATGAAATCCGGCGGCGCCCGGCAGACCTTCCATAGAAACCCCTGCTGCTTTCAGCTGCCTGAATTCTTCGGCCGGAATAAACTTGCGGGTCGCAAAAGTATATTCCATTTTATTGCGGTAGAACCGGGTCTGGCCGGCGCCAATGATGGGCGAAATAGCAGGTAATGCAATCCTGCCAATACGGCCCAGGTTATCTGCCACCTGTTGCTGCTTATACACCAACTGCTTTTCATAAGGCAGCATCTGCCACTGGCAGCCACCGCATACCCCAAAATGAGCACAGAAAGGATCGACCCTATCGGGCGATAAAGTTTTAACGGCCACTGCATGCCCCTCTGCCCAGTCGGTTTTGTTTTTAGACAATTGCACATCCACCACATCGCCTGGCACAGCTCCTTCAATGAACACAACCTTGCCCTCCACTCGCGCCAGCGACTTGCCTTCAGCGGCATAGTCCTGCACCAATACGTTTTCTAAAATTATTGTTTTTCTTTGCTTTCTCACTGGTGCAAATGTAACTACGATAGCCTATTTAACTACATTTACCTTTTAATAAGCAAGTATTTATGATCCGTATCCGTACCATCTTCCTTTGTTTATTGATTTGTCAAACTATTACAGCACAGAAGACAGCCATACCTGCTAAACAACAGCCTGCTGCTAAGGGCAGGAATATCAGCATCACACTCACTCCATTGAAAAACTGCAAAGTATATTTAGGCAGTTATATGGGCAAAGGCAGGGTATTGGTTGATTCTACCATGCTGAACGAAAAAAGTCATGGTGTATTCAAAGGTCCCGATAAGCTCACCGGTGGCGTCTATTTTGTCGTAACCCCGCAAATGACCGTGCCGTTTGAATTATTGATGGATGAACAGCAGCAGTTCAGCATAGCGGGAGATACCGCCCTGAAAGATAATGCCGTGATCACCGGGTCGTTAGACAATGACCTGTTTAAAACTTACTCACAGGTGTCTATGACCAAGGGGCAGCACATGCAGCAGTTAGAAGCAGCGTACCATGCGGCAAAGACAACCACAGATTCGATACGCATCAGAACGGAGCTCATCCAGACCGACAAAGAACTGCAGCAATACCGGCTGGACATCGTTAATAAATACCCGAACTCATTACTGGCAGTTCTGTTTAATAGCATGAAACGGCCCACAGCGCCAGCCATACCTGTTGTCAACGGCAAAGCCGATTCATTGTATCCATTCCGTTATGTCAAGGATCATTTCTGGGATGATGTGAGTTTTAACGACAACCGTTTGCTGCGCACCCCATTCTTCGACAGCAAGCTGGATGATTATTATAAATACTATGTATCTCCCGATCCCGATTCTATTATAGCGGAAGCGAAATACATGCTGTTGTCTGCCAGAACCGGCAAAGATATCTATGCCTACCTGTTAACTAAGTTTACCAATAAATACATGAACCCTGAGTTCATGGGACAGGACAAAGTATTTGTTTACCTGTTTGAAAACTTCTACGCCAAAGGCGATACCGTATTACTCAACACCGCTTCACGTAAGACAGTAACTGAAAGGGCCTATTTTTTAATGGCCAACCAGATAGGCCAGTCCGCCCCCGAACTCAACCTGACCGATACCAGCGGTAAAAAAGCTTCTTTATACAGCCTCAATGCCCCGCTGACATTAGTCGTGTTCTGGGACCCCAATTGCGGGCATTGCAAAGAAGAAATACCCCGGCTTGATTCTATTTATAAAGCCAAATGGAAAGCGCTGGGAGTAGCTGTTTACTCCGTGAATATTTATGAGAATGAAATTCCGGCGTGGAAAAAATTTATCGGGGAGAAAAAATTATCACCCGACTGGATACAGGCTTACGAGACCAAAGAAGCAAAGCAGGCAGTGGAGAAGGCAGGACAGGCCAATTACAGGCAATTGTACGACATCATTAAAACACCCACCATGTACCTGCTCGATAAAGACAAGCATATTATCGCCAAACAATTGGGTCTCCTGCAATTTGACGACCTGATACGGGCCAAGCTGAAGTAATATCAATATAGATTTTATCTATCAGTATATAGAAACTATATATAAACAGCTATATAATAAAATACAGACATTTGCATTCTATTACAGGCCGGTAACCGGCAAATTGCCATACATAAAAAAGCAACCTAATTTCAGTATTGTAAAAAACAAATCACAATATGAGTAATCGTGTATTATCTATCGGAAGCCAGTTTCCTGCTTTTAAAAAGAAAGCGGTGGTTTCTATTGAGAAAGGAAAAGAGTTCGTAGAATTAACCAATGAGCATGCAACTGCCAAAGGCAAATGGACTGTTATGTTCTGGTGGCCAAAAGATTTCACATTTGTTTGTCCCACTGAGATTGCCGAGTTCAACAAAAAACACAGTGAGTTTACCGACCGCGATGCAGTGCTGATCGGCGCCTCTACCGATTCTGAGTTTGTACACGCAGCCTGGAGAAGAGACCACAGCGACCTGCGCGATCTGAAGTTTCCCATGCTGGCCGATACCTCCAAGTCATTGGCTGAAACATTAGGCATTCTTGATGCAGAAGAAAAAATCGCTTACCGCGCTACTTTCATTATAGACCCGCAGGGTATTGTACGCTGGGTAAGTGTCTATGACCTGAATGTAGGCCGCAGTGTGCAGGAAGTGATCCGCGTACTGGATGCGTTGCAGACAGATGAATTATGCCCTTGTAACTGGAGTAAAGGGGAAGAAACCCTGACATCCCAGTTGAGCCTGAATTAATGAAAAACCAAAAGGAATTACCATGAGTGAAACAGCTATACAGAACGAAACATTTGTCAACCTGCTGAACGACCTGCAGTTGCCGGACTATACTCCCTCTGCCAATGCACAGGTTTTATTGAATACAGAGGCCCGATACATTAAAGACCTGAAGATCAATGTGAGTAACGTGCTGAACAACGCGCAATACCTGAACAGGAAAGAAGCGTTACTGCTTGCATTAGCTGTAACTGTGAACGAAAAGTTCGATGCATTGAAAGACAGCTTTACCAGCTTAGCCACCGAAGCCGGGGCTACGGAAGCTGAAATAGCAGAGATCATTGCCTGTACTTCCCTGATGAATACCAACAATGTTTTCTACCGCTTCCGCCATTTCATGGGCAAGGAGTTTTACAGCAACCAGCCGGCGGGAATTAAGATGAGCATTATGATGAACCCGGTACTGGGGAAGGAATTTTTTGAACTGGTAAGCCTGGTCGTATCTTCCATCAATGGCTGTGAAATGTGCGTTACCTCTCATGAGCAGTCGGTTTTACAGCACGGCAGCAGTGAATCCAGGGTGTTTGAGGCCGTAAAACTGGGGGCCATCATCAAAGGGTTGATCACTGTATTATCCTAAGATCAACCAATGCAGTTAATTCATATGGCGTGCGTGCCGGCACGCCATTTTTTGTGGATTCACGGCAATAAATTGCATTTTCCTTGTTTTGACTAATTTTTAACCACCGGCGTGCTGTCAATTCTATTATTTTTGCCCCTCTATTGCTATTATTGGCGCAACTAATTCAAAACCATGAAAAAAACACTACTATTACTGCTTGGAATATCCGGTACTATGCTGGCTATGGCGCAGAAGGAGACAAAAACTAAGCAAGACTGGAGTAAAATAGACATCAGCAGCAGGTCGGCCGATCATTTTATGATCCAATTTGGCGGTGATAGCTGGAGCGGCAGACCCGATAGTGTCAGAACCGGTGGTTTCAGCAGACACTTTAACTTCTACTTCATGGTAGATAAGCCCTTCAAAACCAATCCCCATTTCAGTGTAGGCATAGGAGCAGGTATCGGAACCAGCAATATATTCTTCAATAACACCAAGGTGGACATTAAGTCCAACGCTGCCAAACTGCCCTTTACGAGTGTTGACAGCACAGATCACTTCAAAAAGAACAAGCTCACGACCATTTTTCTCGAAGCACCTGTTGAGCTGCGTTATTTTGCCAACCCAGCCAATCCCAATAAATCATGGAAGGCAGCTATTGGCGTAAAAGTGGGCACCCTGCTCAAAGCCTATACAAAAGACAAGAACCTTGTTAATAAGAATGGCGCTTCTATATATGGCCCCTCTTATGTTGTCAAGGAGAGCAACAAAAAATTCATCAACGGAACCATGCTGGCTGTTACCGGCCGTGTGGGTTATGGTATCTTCTCCTTAGATGCGGGTTACCAGGTCACAGGAGTACTGAAAGATGGCGTTGGGCCCAGTATGCATAAGTTCTCTATAGGCATTACCATCAGTGGATTGTAATGTTGCGGGAAGTGAAGCGTGAGCCAGAAAGGTTACCTTTGCGCAAAATAGCAGCGATTTGATTGAGAAAAAACAGATCATCCAGCGGGAAGAGAAAGCGGTGTTGGTAGGATTGGTACAGAAAGAGCAGACCAATGAACAGGTAGCTGAATACTTAGAGGAGCTGGCTTTCCTGTCGGAGACTGCCGGGGCCATTGCAGTAAAAAGGTTTACCCAGAAAATGGCCCACCCCGATAGCCGCACGTTTGTGGGCAAGGGTAAACTGGAAGAGATCAAAGACTATGTTTCGGGCAGGGAGATTGACCTGGTCATTTTTGATGATGAACTCACCGGTTCGCAGATCACCAATATTGAGAAAGAATTAGGCGTTAAAGTCATTGACCGGAGCGATCTTATTTTAGACATCTTCGCCCGCCGTGCACGTACTGCACAGGCAAAAGTACAGGTAGAACTGGCCCAATACCAATACCTCTTACCCAGGCTCAAAGGGATGTGGAAACACTTAGAAAGACAGGGTGGCGGTATCGGTACACGCGGGCCCGGTGAAACAGAAATTGGAACCGACCGTCGTATTGTAAAAGATAAAATCTCTTTACTGCGCAAACGGCTGGGTGAAATAGACAAACAGTCTTTCACACAACGGAAAGACCGCGGCGAACTGATCCGCGTTTCATTGGTGGGTTATACCAATGTGGGCAAAAGCACCCTCATGACCTTATTGAGCAAAAGCGAAGTGTTTGCAGAAAACAAATTATTCGCCACGCTCGATACTACCACACGCAAAGTTGTGTTTGAAAATACACCCTTCCTGCTCAGTGATACCGTAGGGTTCATTCGCAAGCTGCCACACCACCTAGTGGAAAGTTTTAAAAGCACATTAGACGAAGTAAGGGAAGCAGATATCTTACTGCATGTGGTGGATATCTCTCACTCGCAATACGAGGACCAGATAGGGGTGGTAAATAAAACCCTGCAGGAGCTGAAAGCCTTTGAGAAACCCATTCTTACCATCTTCAATAAGATGGATCTCTACGAAGCCAAGACTTTCGATGACTGGCTGGAAGATGGTGTCAAAGAGGAAATACTTCGCGATCTGAAAGACAAGTGGGATCATGCCACCAACAATAACTGTGTGTTTGTATCTGCCCTGGAACGCAGGAATGTAGACGCTTTACGGGAGATCATTTTAAATAAGGTACGGGATATGTACCAGGTGCGTTATCCGTACAGAACCGTTCATTTTTAATCGTTCGTATGACTGAGAGAAAGATGCAATGGTTCAGGGTTTCAATGGCCGAGGCAGAAATAGCATGGCAAAGCAATCATATGTGTATCGTAGAAGCGGGCGGCAAAAAAGTTACGCTGGCCCGGCACAAAGACCAGCTCTTTGCTTTTGCGCAAAAATGCCCGCATGCCAGCGGTATCCTGGCTGATGGATTCATCGATGCCATGGGCCAGGTTGTTTGCCCCATGCACCGTTATCGCTTTAATATGCAAAACGGCCGTAATACGAGTGGAGAGGGATATTATTTAAAAACCTATTTAGTGGAACGCCGTTCGGATGGTATTTATATAGGCTGGGAAGACAAGGGCATCTGGGGTTAAAGATTTTTTCGACAGAGATTTTGCCGGAAAGCATTTTTCCCTATTTTTGCAACCCCGAAAGGGAACGGGTATTCCCAAATAGCTCAGTTGGTTAGAGCATCTGACTGTTAATCAGAGGGTCGCTGGTTCAAGTCCAGCTTTGGGAGCAAGAGAATCAAGCAGTTATGAACGTTCAGTTTGTAGCTGCTTTTTTATTTGCATACAATTTG